>NZ_JBEZUZ010000035.1:0-67000 GCF_040636735.1 Streptomyces sp. NPDC035033
GCTGTTCGGCGCCGCCTCCTCCGCCTGGTAGGCCGCCCACAACCCCCCCCCCGCCCCCCCGGCGCCCCCCCCCCCCCCGCCCCCGGGGGGGGCGGCCCCCCCCCCCCCCGCGGCCACCGCGACACCGGCGCCGACGACCCACAGGAGCGGCTTCCGAACCCCGCTGCGACTGCTCGTGCGGGCCTTTCCGGGCTGCGGCACCGTATGCGCGTGAGAGGGGAACGGGCCAGGAGGGAGGGGTCCCGCCGGAGGGGGGCGGAGCACACCTCGGTCAGCGGCCGCCTGCGTCGGCAGGGCATGCGGATCGGGCGTCGCGCGAGGATCCACCGCGGTGACGACGGCGGTGGGCGGAGCGGCGGTTCGTCCTCGTCCGGCCTCGGTGTCCTCCTCCCCGTCCAGATTGAGCAGGTGCTCGGCCTTTCGGGCGATCGCGGAGGCGATCGGGGCCGGCAGCCAGTCGGCCCCGCCGCCCACCTGGGCGGCCTCCGCCCGGGCACGCAGCGCCGCCGGGGAGGGCCTGTGCTCGGGAGACTTGACCAGACACTCCCGCACGATGGCGGCGAACGCCTCGGGCAGGCCGCTCAGGTCGGGCTCGTGATGCACGATCCGGTACAGCAGCGCCGGGCCGGAACCGCCGCCGAACGGGCCTCGCCCGGTCGCCGCGTACGCGAGCACCGCGCCGAGCGAGAACACGTCGCCGGCCGCGGTCACTTCCCGTCCCTCGGCCTGCTCCGGCGACATGTACCCGGGCGAACCGACTACGAGTCCGGTCCCGGTCAGAGCGGCCCCGTCGGCGGCCCGCGCGATCCCGAAGTCGATCAGCAGCGGCCGGTCCAGGGACAGCAGGACGTTCGAGGGCTTCAGATCCCGGTGCACGAGCCCGCTCGCGTGCACCACCACCAAAGCCTCGGCCAGCCCGGACAGGAGTCTCCACAGGGACGCCTCGGGCAGCGGCCCGTGCTGGTGCACGGCCTCGGCGAGCGAGGGGCCGGGTACGTAGGCGGAGGCCAGCCACGGGACGACGGCCTCGGGGTCGGCGGCCACCACCGGCGCGGTGCCCGTCCCCGACACGGCCTGCGAGGCCCGCACCTCCCGCGCGAACCGCTCCCGGAAGCCCGGCGCTCCGACCAGCCCGGCGTGCACCAGCTTCACCGCCACCGCTCGGCCACCGGGCGAGCGTCCCAGGTACACCCGTCCCATCCCGCCCTCGCCCAGGCGCATCAACAGTCGGTACGGCCCGACCTGTCTCGGATCATCGCCGGTCAACGGCTCCATCCAACGCCTCCAAAAAGAACGGCACTTGGGCCAGACCCCCTATCGTGCCACGCCCGGTGGCGAACGCTTCAGGGACGGATCCACTCATCCCGGCCCGACGCCGGAAAGACCCCCCGCACGACGAAGCCGACACTGGCGGCACAACGCTCCCGCGACCGGCGCAACCGCGGGTTCCGACGGCCTCGGACGAACCTGGGAAGGGGGACGGCGGTGGCACCGTGCGGCCGTCGGCCAGGGCGGGGCAGGCGTTCCCGCTCCCCCTGAGCGAGCGCGGTGATCCTCCGAGCACCGGTTCAGCGGGGCGCGGTTCTCCGGCGCCTGTTTCCGGCCGCGGACGGCTGAACGAGACCGGGCTCGCGCTGTTCCGGCGCCGGCAGGTCGGCATGATCTTCCAGTTCTTCAACCTGATCGACGACCTGCCGGCCCTGGACAACGTCGCGCTGGCCGCCCAGCTGACCGGCACCTCCGCCCGGCAGGCCCGCCGCCGTGCCCTGGAACTCCTCGACGAGCTCGGCGTCGCGGACCGCAGGAACACCTACCCGGCCGCACTCAGCGGCGGCGAGCGCCAGCGGGTCGCGGTGGCGCGGGCCTTGATGAACCGGCCGGCGCTCCTGCTGGCCGACGAGCCGACCGGCGCGCTGGACAGCCGGTCGGGCGAGCAGGTGATGGACCTCCTGATCGACCTCAACCAGATCGGCCAGACCCTGCTGATCGTCACCCACGACCCGCAGCTGGCCACCCGCTGCGCGAGCCGCCTGGTCGAGGTCGCCGACGGCCGGGTGGCCCGCGAGAGCACCCTGGAGCGGCTCGCATGAGCGCCATCTGGAGCGCCTCGCGCGCAGCGGTGAAACGCCGGCGGGTGCAGACCTTCGTGATCGGTCTCGTCGTCCTCTGCTCCTCGGTGACGGTGCTGCTCGCCCTGTCCCTGCTGAGCGCCGCCTCCGGCCCCTTCGACCGGGCCTTCGCCCAGCAGCGCGGCGCGCACGCGGTGGTCGCCTTCGACTCCGCGAGGGTTTCGCACGAGCGGCTCGGCGCGACCGTCCGCCGGCCCGGTGTCGAGGCCGCCGCCGGGCCGTTCGCCCAGGCGGTGGTGACGCTCCCCGAGGACTGGCTCTGGATGGGCCCCGGGGCCCTCACCGTGGTGGGCCGGGCCGACCCCGCGGGCCCGGTGGACCGGCTGGAGCTGCTGACGGGCCGGTGGGCCACCGCCCCCGGCGAGCTCGTGCTGAACTGGCCGGCCGGCGGGGGCCCGAACCCCGCGTGGCTGGGCCAGCAGCTGCGGTCGCCGGGCGCGCCGACGCTCACCGTGGTCGGCTTCGCCGTCTCCATGAGCAAGTCCGCGAACGCGTGGGTCACCCCCGAGCAGGCCGAGGCCCTCCACCCGGCCTCCGCCCAGATGCTCTACCGGTTCACGGCATCCGGCTCCGAGGCGTAGCTGCGGGACGACGTGGACCGGGTCACGGCCGGCCTGCCCGCCGACGCGGTGACCGGCACGCAGACCCACTTCACGCTCAAGCGGGCCTTCTCCGCGCAGGCCGAAGGCTATCTGCCCTTCATGACGCTGTTCGGCGTGCTCGGCCTGCTGGTCTCGGTGCTCATCGTCGGCAACGTGGTCAGCGGCGCGGTCGTCTCGGGCCACCGGCACATCGGCATCCTCAAGGCCATCGGCTACACCCCGAACCAGGTGGTCGCGGTCCACCTGACGATGCTCTCCGTGCCGACCGCGCTCGGCACGGCGCTCGGCACCCTCGTCGGCACCCTGATCGCCCAGCCGGTCCTGCGCATCGCCTTCTCCGGCATCGAGACCGGCACCGCGTCGCTCGACGTCAGCCCCTGGCTCTCCCTGGTCTGCCTGCTCGGCCTCCCGGCGCTCGTCCTCCTCACCGCGCTGATCCCCGCCCTGCGCGCGCACCGGCTGCCCGCGGCCCGGGCGATCTCCGCCGACAGCGCGCCCGGCACCCGGCGCGGCCTGCGGGTGCAGCGCCGCCTCAGCGGCTCCCGGCTGCCGCGAGCGCTCAGCCTGGGCATGGGCCAGCCGTTCGCCCGGCCGGGCCGCGCCCTGCTGACCATGGCGGCCATCGCCCTCGGCGTCACCACGGTCACCCTCACCACCGGTCTGACCGGCACCATGCTCGCGTACGGCGAGAGCGGGAAGGGAGAGGGCGGCACCCTCCACGTGCAGGTGGGTTCCGAAGCCGGCGGCCGGACGCCGCCGGTGCTCGGCGACGGCGAGATCGAACGGCGCCTGCGGGCGGTGCCCGGGGTGGCGACCGTGACCGCGCGCACCTTCACCAAAGCGAGCCTGGCCGGTGCGGGCGGCACCGTCTTCGTCGACTTCTACCGCGGGGACCGGCTCGACTCGGCCGAACCGATCGTCCGGGGACGTCGGCCGAACGCACCGGGGGAAGTGGCGGCCGGTCCGGCCTTCCTCGCCCAGCACGGCTTCGCGGTCGGCGACCGGACCACGCTCCACCTGGAAGGACGGCGGCTGCCCGTCACCTTCGTCGGCATGCTGGCCCAGGGCAACGCCCAGGCGATGGAAGCCACCTGGCAGGCACGGGACGCACTCGCCCCGCGGGCCGAGGCGATCGAGTACGTCGTCCGCCTCGCCCCCGCCGCCGACGCGCAAGCGGCCCGGGCGGCCGTCGCCGCCATCGATCCGGGCCTGCACCCCGAGCCGAAGGGGGCGGGCAACGCGGCCACCACCACCGTGGTCGGTTTCTCCACCGTGTTCACCGTGCTGATCTCCGCCGTCGCCGCACTCGGCGTCTTCAACACCGTGCTGCTGAACACCCGCGAGCGCCGACGCGACCTCGGCATGCTCAAGTCGATCGGCATGACGCCCCGCCAGGTCGTCCTGATGACGGTCATCTCGGTGGCCGGCCCCGGCCTGCTCGCCGGCCTGGCCGGCATCCCGCTCGGCATCGCCGCCCACCGGCTGCTGCTGGACCACGTCGGCTTCATCGTCTTCCCCGAGTCCATGAAGGACGTCTACCACCTGCCGTAGCTGGCGGCGCTGGCCCTCGCGGGCGTGGTGATCGCCGTCCTCGGCGCGCTGCTCCCCGCCCGCTCGGCGGCACGGCTGACCATCGCCAAGGTCCTGCACAACGAGTAGAGCCACGCGGCCCCCTCGTGACGCCCGGAGAGGGCGCTGGGGTCGGCTTCGTCGGTCTCTAGGAACAGCGTTTGTCGACTGGTTCCGGAGGCAGTTGGTGATCGACGGCTGCGGAGATGTCGACGAGCTCTGACGGCACTGCCGACGGGCGTGGCCGTCCGGGCTGGAGAGCCCCGGGGCAGGGCGTGGGATACTTGATCATGCCTGTGACCAATCCGTGGCTGGCCGGCCCGTCTCCGAAGCAGCGGCTCGATCGTGAGCGGCTGGAAGAGCGCATACTCAATCTGCTGTCGTCGCAGAACATGTGTGTGATCGCGACGGCGGGACCGGAGGGGCCGCTCGCGACGCCGGTGCGGTACTTCCCTCTCGGCTTCGCGGTGATGTTCTCCACGGCCGCTGGTTCGCCGAAGATGAGAAATCTCGCCGCGGATCCCCGGGTGTCTGTGGGGATCTTCGCTCCGCTGGTCGGGCAGGCCAGCAGCCGAGGTGCCCAGCTCTTCGGCCGGGCTCGCGTACTGTCCGAGGACGACGCTGATTTCGAGCACTACTGGCCGGCCTTCCGCTGGCAGTCCGACCATGTCGAACGGTCGCGCTCTCTCGACGAACCGCCGACGGGGCCGCTCGTCGTGATCGAGGCCGAGCGGATCGTCTATACCGAGCACTGGCTGCGGCGCGAGGGGTTCGCGCCGCGTCAGTTCTGGACCCGCGCGGACACGTAGCCGGGACCCTCCGGCCGGCTGCCGGAGTGATCAGCCGGTCTTGGCGGGCCCTTCGGCTGCTGCCCGGGCAAGGACCCCGGCGTCTCCCGAACTCGTCGACATCACCCATCCGTAGAACGAGGCGCCTCCCAAAACCATCGACAGGTGACTTCACAACTGCTCGATAAGGCAACTGGGGTGGTGCTGGTTCGCTACGAGACGGAACTGGCAATTCGGGCTGGGCCAGATCACCCGGGCTGTGAGCTCAGCCTCGACCAGATCCGGTACCGCCCGGCCCTGGTCGACGGCCGTCTCACCGGCACCCGCCTCGAGTGCACAACTGACCCCCATTCAATCGCTTCATCCCCCCAAGAAAAGCCATGGCAGGGGCCCAGCCCCCGTCGTAGCGTCAACCGACATGACCGTTAGTCACCACCACAAGCGCGTCTTTCCCGAACTCAAAACCGACATCTCCCCATTGACGTTGTGTGTCCTCACCGCTGGACGAGCCGACGAATATTACGCACTCATCGACCGAAACCGGGAACATCTCACCCGGCACGGCGACTACCGGACGCTGGCCGCCTCGGACTACAAGACAGCCCACGCCGAGCTGCTCAACGACCCGAGCCCGTCCCTCCGCTGCGGCGTCCTCCTGCACGGCACCCTCATCGGCCGCGTCGACCTCGTGGCCGTCCACCCACCCAAGTACGGCTTCGGATACTGGCTCGACCACGAGGCGACGGGACACGGGTACGCCACCGCGGCCTGCCGCGCACTGATCGAGTACGGAGCCGCTGCGCTGGGCGCCACCGACGTGTTCGCGGGCGTCACCCACGGAAATGGCAAGAGCAGCGCCGTGCTGACCCGCCTCGGCTTCGAGGTCGCCGAGGTCTTCGAGACCTACACCCGATACCACCGAGCCCTCGCCGCCCCACCTCGCGCACATCCTGCGTAACTGCCGACAGCCAGCGGCGAACTCCCGACCGCGCACGGCCTCGCGGCACAGCGCGACGTCGGCCAGCAGACGGCCTCCGCCGCCTACGCCTCCCCGGCCGCCTTCGGCCTGGTCCGCACCGACCCCGCGCCACCGCCGCCCGCCGGACCGACGCCGACCTCGGCACCTTCACACCCCCCGACCTGTCCGCGGCCCAGGCGTGGAAGCCCACCGCCGACGGCACCGCCACCGAGCGGACCGCCCTCGTACGGCACTCGAAGCACCGGAGAGACCGCCGCGAAGGCCCCGGTCGGCGTACGCGTCGCGGACTGGCTCGGCCGGGACGTCGAGAGCACCGAGTCCGTCATCACCGCCGAACCCATGGACGAAGCCGCCTGCACCGCCCTGGGCATCCCCACCGGCGTCCCCGGCTTCCGTAACGTCGCCTCATCCGACCCTCCCAGGGGGCACGGTTCTCCTGACGGTCACCTCGGCACGACTCCACCACCGCGTCACCCTCGACATCCTCGGCTGCCCCCACCGAACACGACGTTCGGCCGGCATTCCAGAAGAGCGCCGTCCGCCTCATCGAGGGCGGCACACCGACGCCTGCTTGCCGGCCTCGTCCTTCCTTCTCGTGGTGGGGCTCTGGTCATGTGCTGAAAGGTTCTGATGCTCAGGCGGTGGTGGTCAGGGTCTTTCTGGGTTCATCAGCCGGGGCCGGGGTGGGGGTGACGTGCTCGGCGGTGCGGCGGCCGTAGACGTTGTTCGCGATGACGGCGGCGAGGGTGAGGGCGACGCCGGCGAGTTCGGCGGTGGTGGGCTGGTGACCGCGGGCGGCTTCGATGACGAAGGAGGTGATGGGGACGAGGTTGATGAACAGGACGCCGTTGGCGGGACCGAGGATGCGGGTGGCGTGGTTGAAGGCGAGGATCGCGACGGCGGTGGCGGGGACGGCCATGTAGAGGATCTGCCACCAGCTGGCCGTGTAGTCGGCGACGCCGGGGGTGGGGATGGTGCCGAGGGCGTCGGCTGAGAGGGTGGCGATCGCGATGGTGAGGGTTCCCAGGACGCTCGTGACGGCGGTGTAGCGCAGGACGGAGAAGGTCGGGAAGCCGGCAGCGCCGGTGGTGTAGATGACCCAGCCGATCACTCCGGCCAGGATGGAGAGGCCGCCCGCGCCGATGCCGCCGGTGAAGACGACGAGCGGGTTGCCGTTGCCCAGGACCATGGCGACGCCGGTCAGGGCGAGCAGGACCAGGCCCAGGGTCACGCCGGCTGGACGCTTCTTGGTGCGGGCCCACATGACGACGACGGTGATGGCGGGCATTGCGGCCATGATCAGGGAGGCGGTGGGGGCTGGGGTGGATTGGAGCCCCACGTAGGTGAGGAGGTTGAAGGCGGCGAAGCCGAGCGAGCCGAGGCCCCAGAGCTTGAGGAACTTGCCGTCGGTGCGCAGTGCCTCGCGGCCCTCGACGGCCAGGAGGGCGATGACGAAGATCGCGGAGCCGAGGGCGAAGCGGGCCAGGGTGAGGTGGAAGGGGTCGACGTGGCCGAAGGCGGACTTGGCGACGGTGAACATGCCGCCGAAGGCGAGGGCGGTGGCCAGGCCCCCGGCGGCTGCGGCGGCGGTCTTCATCTCGGCCATGTGGATCTCCAGTGGTGCGGACAGCACAGTTCCGTCAGTTCCGGTATTCGCTGATTGGCGAACACCCGGGTTAACGTATACGTGCGACCGAGAGTCGGTCAACCAGTGTTCGCCAACAAGCAAACACTGGGGATGGTCTGGGAGAACAGCACAGTGAAGCCGCTCCAGCACCCCCGCGCCGAGGACATCAACATCTATGCCGTGCTCCACGCGCTGGCCGAACCGACCCGGATGCGGATCGTGCGGACCCTGGCCGAGGCCGACGGCAAGCCGTGCGGCACCTTCGGCATCAACCTGAGCAAGTCGACGCTGTCCGCGCACTTCAAGGTGCTGCGCGAGGCCGGGCTCATCCGCCAGGAGACCGCTCCGGGCAACTCCCGCGTCAACACCCTGCGCCGCGAAGAACTCGACGCCCGCTTCCCCGGCCTGCTCGACTCCGTCCTCGGCGCGGTCGAGCAGACCGAGCCGGCTCTTCCGCCCGTCTGAGCCCTTCAGGTCACGGGCGTCGCGCGCGGCCCCGGCGGCCTGGAAGCGGTGAAGCGGTAGGGATCCGTGCCGGTCTGGATCAGCGTTCAGCGGAAGGTGATCCGGTCGGCGAGCGCCACGCGGAGTCGGGGATCGTTGAAGATCGAGTCCACTCGTCGCGCTGGTCGGAGAGGTGTTGGAGGGTGCGCAGGAGGTCGGGGAGTGCCTGGTGGCGGCAGACGGTGGCCTCGGTGGCGAAGTCGGTTCAGTCCGGTGTCGAGGGAGGCGGAGGGCGTCTCGACGAGGCCGTCGGTGTAGAGCAGGGGGGTGTCGCCGGGGGCAAGGGTGCGGGTGTGGTTCGTGCGGCCGGGGTCCGGCAGGACGCAGTGGGGGAGGTCGGCCGTCTCGTCGAGGTGGGCGAGGGTGTCGGCGGGGGCGGCGCCGGGGCCGCTCGCGTAGGCGAGAGCGCGGAGCATGCTGCGCATCTGGGTCATGGCGGTGGCGGCGGGCAGGTCATGGCCGGCGACGTCGCCGATGTCGAGGACGAGGGTGCCGTCGGGCAGGGTGAAGGCGTCGTACCAGTCGCCGCCGATCTCGCTGTCGGAGCCGGCGGGCTGGTAGCGGGCGGCCAGGGTCGCGCCGGGTACGGACGGCGGTTCGGTGAGGTGGGCGTGCTGGAGGCCGAGGGCGATGCGGCGGGCGTGCTGGAGGGCGAGGACCTTGCGGATCGGCCGCTGGGGCTGGTGGAGGACCTCTCTGAGCAGGGAGACCTCGCTGGTACCGGGGACGGGGGTGTCACCGCTGGTGGCGGCGATGACTCCCCAGCGATGCTCCTGTCGTCACCGAAACCGTCACGCAGCCCGCCGCCACTCTGGCGCAGCCGGAGGCCGCCGAGATGGGGACCTGTTGAACATGGTCGGGAGCGACTTGCAGCTCGCTCAGGACACCGCGCAGGCCGCCGGGTTCTACGGCTTGGCATCCAGCGACGCGACGGGCCAGGGCAGGATGCAGATCCTCGACCGCAACTGGACGATCTGCTTCCAGGAGCCCGCACCAGGGCAGCACCTGACCGACGTCATCGTCACCGTCCTCGCCGTCAAGGACGACGAGGTCTGTCCGTAACTGCTTTGCCCGAAGGTCCAATCGTCGTGATCCCAAGCCGTTCCATCAGCTCGCGGGAGTGCTGGACGCGGGCACGCTCGGGGCCGGCAACCAGGGGCAGGACCGAACAGGCAGACAGCACCAGGCGCAGAATCCGGATCGCCCGGGCCGACCTGGGGCGATCCTGCATTCTGGCGCCTGAGAAGCTTCTTTGATGTGGCGTGAACAGATCCTTCAGGCGATGGCCAGTGCTGAGCTCGACGCTCCGGCCGGAGAAGAAGCGTTGGCAGCGGTCGAGAGCACACTCGGACAGCCGCTGCCCCCGCAGTTGGCCGGTCTGTTGCGAGAGTGCAACGGCGTGCGAGGACGCTACGGTCTCGACGTCGTCTGGAGCGCCGAGCGGATCGCGAAGGACAACGCGGATCTCCGCAGCACTCGGGACTTCACCGAGCTGTACATGCCGTTCGAACCGCTGATGTTCTTCGGAGACAACGGGGGAGGCGACCAGTTCGCCTTCGTTCGAACTCCGCAACGCGATGAGATCTTCGTCTGGGACCACGAGACGGACAGCCGATACCTGGTCTCCTACAGCCTGGACCAGTACATCGAACGGGCCTTGCAGGCGACCGGAGACTGGTACCGGTAGAACGGCCTCGGAATACAGCACCCTTGGAGTCACGCTCCCTGCCGGCTGGCGCTTCAGCCTGGGACGCGAAGCGTGGTGAGGCGTACGCCAACGACCAGGACGCCGCGGTGTCGCTGGTGCTGGTGGCGGTCACGGCGCGGTCGAACCGTCAGAAGGCCGACCAGAGCCCGTCGACGTGGATGCCGCCCGCTCCGAACGCCGCCTGCCGCTACCTCGGTGAATGGGGCGCCACCAAGCTCCGCTGGGGCCTGTGCGCGGACCGGAAGGTGTGGACGTCAGCGTGCCGTCGACGGTGTGGCAGGGTGGTGGGCATGTGGGCCTCCGGGGCCCGTGAACGTGAGAGAGGTATGCCGTGAACGAGGCCGAGCTCAGGGCGCTGTTCGATGAGATCGACACGGATGGCGACGGGCGGATCAATATCGTCGAGTTGGCGGAGGGCTTCAAGGCCGAGGGCGCCCGTGGGCACCTCGCGGAAGAGGTCAAGAAGGCTATGAGGGCCGACGCGAACCACGACGGGGTCCTGGACTTCGACGAGTTCCGCACCCTGCTGAAGTAGCGTCAGGTCTGACCGCCCGAGCGCCGGGTCCACCGTGGCCCCGGCGTTCGGGCGGACCCCGAGGTCGCCCGGCGTGCTCCTCCTCCCCCTGAGGCGTTGACGACCGGGGGCTCTGTCACGGCACCACCCCAGCTGACCGGACCTCACATCTCCTCAGGGGGAGAAACCGGTTCACCGCGGGGTGCGCGGGAGGCCGTCCGGCGTGGCCTCTGCAAGAAGGCTTCGAACGCCACCGAGGCCGAGCGCCGTGCCGATCGGCTTGCACACCGCCCCAACGCGCTTCATCGCCGCCTCCGGTTCCCCAGCGGCGACAGCAGCGCGACGACAGCGACGCTCATCGTCACCCGTGAGGGTGACCGACGCTGCAAGCTCCCGCCCCACCAGCGTGCCCTCGTCGGCCTGGTCTATCTCCGCCGCCACGACACGCTCGCGCAGATCGCCGCCGGCTTCGGCATATCCGTCGGCACCGCCCACGCCTACGTCACGGCCGTCGTCCGGCACCTGTCCGGCCGGGCGCCCGACTTCCTGCGGGTTCTGCGCGAGGCCGATCCGGACTACGTCCTGCTCGACGGGACGCTCGCCGAGCACGACCGCGTCGGCGACAGCCGGAGCGACTTCTCGTAGAAGCACCGTCGCCACGGCGTGAACGTGCAGGTCCTCGCCGATCCCGCTGGCAAGCTGCTGTGGATCTCGCCCGCGCTGCCCGGCCGCACCCACGACCTGACCGCCACCCGCACCCACCGCATCATCCGGATCCGTGAACGCCAGGGCGTCCCCGTCCTCGCCGACCGGGCCTACATCGGCGCCGGCCTCTGGGCGACCACACCCATCGGACGGCTCCCGAACCGGGACCTCACCACGACCCAGCGAACGATCAACGGGGCCCTGTCGGCGGCACGGGCCCCGGTCGAACGAAGCATCGCAAGGCTGAAGTCCTGGCAGATCTTCCGCCGGGCCCGCTGCAGCCCCAATCACATGACCGTCATCACCGCAGCCATCCTCACCCTGGAACGTCAACGCTGAAAACGCTCAGTGAATCACCTTGGGAGGCGTGCCCCGCGAAGTGCTGGGACCGGAGGGCGTCAGCCCCACTCGCAGCCGATCCCATCATCATCGCGGTCAAGATGGGAGCCGTAGCCGGGCTCTCCTCTGCTTACCGGCGCGGCGCCGGCCGCCCGCGCCGCAGCGCAGTTCTCGAACGGCTCCTGACTCTGCTGCTCGTGATATTTTCCGCCGGGGCTCAGCTCCACCGTGATCGAGTATGTAGCCTCAGCGATCTCGGGCTTCCCCCTCAGCTTCAACGAGTACCGGATCTTGTCCGTGCCTCTGAAGTCCCACTGCGGCGTGTAAGTGACTGTGCCGTCAGCCTCGTTGAGCTCGACCGTTCCATGCTCCGGCTTCGAGAGGAGCCTTACCTCCACGTCCCTGGCCGTGAGGCCTTCGTCGTCATTGAGATGGTCCAGAGAAAATCTTTTGCTGTTGAGGTCCTGGGCGGGGGTGTCCAAGAGGTCGAGTTTCACCGACTTGTGCAGGTCGATCCACAGCGTCTGGTCGCCACCGTGCACGAGGTCGTCTCGAAGTCGCCAGTCCGGCTTTGCTGGCTGCGTAGGCGCTGCCTCCGGCTTGCTCGGGTCTGACTCCGAGGCGTCGTCCATTTTGCAACCCACGAAGACGGCCGCGCCGATGACGACGAGCATGATGCAGCCGACGCAGCCATCCGCGAAGCTGTCCCCACCGTTTTTGGCCATGCGCCGCCCCCCGTTCCGTGCGAACCCCTCCTGCGTTCGTCGCGGAACCGTACATCGCGCACACGTTCCGGTTGCGGGCTGTCTCAGGCTCTGAGCTGCGTCCCAGACGGTGTCTCACGTGGCGCCCGTCCCCTGCGGGGCATAGGGGCTGAGGGCGGGCGGAGCCGTCAGGACGGCCAGCTGAGCCGGCCGTGCATGACGGTCGGGAGAGAGGTGGGCATCTCGTCGGTGACCCAGGCGAACTCCAGCGCCGCGAGCGTGGCTCCCCGGTCCGTCCATACGAGGATCTCGCCGACGTAGGCGCCGGACGGGTCATGGACGTGCGCGTCCACGGGAACGAGCTCGGTCGGCAGTGCCGCATGCTCGCACGGCTCCCGGACCTGCAGATCGACGCTCACGGAGCCGGGCCCCCAGACAGCGGTCACCTCGGTGCGGTCCAGCTGATTCCGCAGTTGCGACGCGCCGTCGAACTCCGCCGACAGGATGTGTTCAAGCACTGCGCGCTCGTCGGCGTTCAACGAGCGCGGGTCGATGGAGAGAGGAGCCATGCACCCATTCTGAGGTGGCGAGGGCAATCGGCGCTTGACGCCCCAGCCTCGGCTCCGTCGGCGGAAAGCCCGGCAACGACGTGCCCGCGCCGGCCCCGATGACACGTACGTGCGCGGGTTCCGCGCCGATCGCCCCTTTCCGGCCCAGGAACCGGCCGCCTCCGTCGCCGGCCCTCTTCCCGCTTCGGCGTTCGCCCTCGGGCAGTTGCCCATCCCAGTAAGGAAAAACGCTGTCCATGGGTGAGCAAGACGCTGTTTCTCATGGCGTGATCGTTTGTCGAACCGTGCGTGAAGGATCTCGTGGAACGGCTGGTGCCGGGCGAGTCGTGGGTGCTGTTCCGACGGGTGGTGCCGCCGACTGAGGTGATACGTCCGCAGGGCGGCGGCCGACGCCGAGCGGGTGACCGCGAGGCCCTGGCCGCGATCGTCTTCGTGGCGACCTCGGGCTGCACCTGGCGCCAGCTCCCGCCGGTGTTCGGCCCGGCCTGGCCCACGGCCTACCGCCGGTTCGCCCAGTGGAGCCGGGACCGGGTCCGGGTCCGGGTCCGGGTCCGGGCGAGGCTCTACCGCGTGATCCTCGACGAACTCGGCGCCCGCGGACAGCTGGACTGGTCGCGGTGTGCGATCGACCCGGTCAGCCTGCGGGTTGCAAAAGGGGGCCGCTGACAGGACCGAATCCGACCGCCAGGCCAGGCCCGAGACCTCAGCACCGAATGGCTTACCGCTGCCGCGTAAGGATGTACCGCTCACCCGAATCCGGCTCGCCGATCCAGGTGAAGACCGTCGGGTGTTCCTCCGTACCGCCGATGTCCCAGCCGACGGACAGGCTCTCGCAGTCCGCGATGCTGAGCTCGTACGGCCGACCGACACCGTCGTTCTCGGTCAGCTGCCATTTCCCGGTGCAGTTGGAGGCACCGGACCGCTCACCCGTGGCCTCGTACGCGTTGACGCCCTTCGCCGTCACCGTGCCGTCCGCCTCGAAGCGGAGGCTTCCGCCGTCGCCGTCCGTCCAGGTGCCGACCATGTCGGCTTCAGTGAGCCGGGGCGGTTCGTAGATCTTGAGGACCCCAGAGCTGTACGCCGCGACCCCGACCGCGAGCGTCACCGCGAACAGCCCCAGACCGCCCAGCGCCACGCCCCCGAGCACCCGCCATCGGGCCCCGGGCCTTCCGGGGTTCCCCGCCGCCCGGGCGCACAAGGTCGCGGGGGCCAGCCCGACGATGAGGCCGAGGGCAAGGGCGGGATAAACGAGCAGGTCGCCGGGGCCGCCGAAACCGGCCAGGAGCACGCAGGAGCCGATGAGCAGCGCCAGGGCGGCGGCAACGACCGCCACAGTGGCCAGGGTGAGCCGCCAGCTGTCGCACCGCCCCGTACGGCGGGCCGCCGCACGCCCGAGGAGGACGAGGGGAAGCACCGCCATCGCCGAACCGGCCAGCCCTGCGATCATCGAAATGACTGCCAGCAGCACGAGCGCGAATATGGTGCCGGACAGCCATCCGAGGCCGCCTTCGCCTCCGTGGGACTCGGACTGCAAGCTGTACAGGACGGCGACCAGCACGGCGATCACGGTCTCAGCCCCGATTGCCACAGCCCCGGTGGTGAACACCGCGGCGTTCCCGCCGTCCGGAGGCCGCACCGGCATGAACCCCTGCGGCGGCGGACCCGGATGCCCAGGAGCCCCCGGCGGTGTCAGCCCCCATTGTGGCGACGTGGTCTGCGTCGTGCGTCCCCCCCCTATGTCCCGGCACATCATGCACCTAAGGGCTGTCCCGCAAGTAATCTCAGGCTGCGTTTGAGGTCTGCCGTAGCCACACGATCTGGGCCTCGCCTTCACAAGCGGACTACAGGCGGTCCGGGCCGGCCACTGTTTCGATCGCCAGAGGTGGGCAGATCTCTTCTTCCCTGGTGAGGTTCGCCAGTTCGTGTGGCGGCTCGGCTCCGTTTCGGACGGCCATGACGTAGGTCCTCGCCTCCTGCAGGCTCAAGCGCGGAGCCTGCTTGCGGAGGTGATGCATCGCGGCCACCGTCCCGGCGGAGTTCATCAGCGCGAGCACGGAAGCGGCCAGGGGGGCGTGCGCCCGCACCCCCTTGATCTGCCGGAGGTAGAGCTCCTCCCAGTCCTCGCCCACCCACGTGGTGACAGGGATGTGGTGGACGCTCCCGTCGTACCGGTCCACCAGGTAGGGGCCGCCGCCGACGAGGAGATCGCGCAGATCGCGTGTGCGGGCGTACTCCGCCGAGTTCCAGAAGACGAGCCAGCCCAACGCGTGCTCCTTCACCTCGTGGACGACCAGCTCGTGTGCCAGCCGCATCGTGGCCAGCAACGACTCCACCCGTTCGACGGCACGCTCCTTGGAGATCACGCCTTCATCATCCACATCGGGTCAACCGGATTTCCCACCACGCCAGCACTGCGCACTGAGACCCCAAACGCGGTCGCAGACGCGGTCCGGTAGGCATAGATCTGCTATCCGGTCAGGGCAAGGTTGTGAAAGCAGGCGATGCCGAGCATGGCGTGGTGGACGCCGTCGCCTTTCAGACGACAGTCGCGCAGGATCTTCCAGGTCTTCATGCGGGCGAAGGCGTGCTCGACTCGGGTGCGGACTTTGCGGTGGGGGGGGGGGGGTGGGCTTCCTTCCAGGCTGGTGGCTCGGTCTGGCCGGGCTCTCGGCGGTGCGGGATGATCAGGCCGGTGCCGCGGTAGCCGCCGTCGTCTATCACGGTGGTACGGCCGACCGCGTCCTCGGCTCCGGACAGTGCCCGTGCCTTGCAGTCGTTGCGGTTGCCGGGCAACGGTCGACCGACCACCACGACCAGGCGGGTGTCGGCGTCGATGACCACCTGATGGTTGGTGGAATAGCGATAGTTCTTCGATTGCTCGGCCACGGTGTGGTCCCCGGTGGGTACCAAGGCGCCGTCCACGATCAGCACCGCGTCCTTGGCGAACCGCCGACGAGGGCGCAGCGCAGACCTCGGGCCAAGGTCGTCGACCACCCGGCCCACCGTCGACTTCGAGACCCCGAACAACAGGGCCAGTTGCCGCATCGTCAAGTTCGTCCGCCAATACGCGGCGACCAGCAGCATCCGGTCTTCCAATGACAGCTTCCACGGCCGGCCCAGACCCGGGGAGTCGGCACCCTCGCGACGCAGCGCGGTCACCAACCTGCCGAAGATGCGGGGACTCAGACCGGTGAACGGAGCTATCCATGACGGCTCGGACGCCGTGATCACGCCTGACACGGTCGAGATCATCTCAGAGCAAGATCACTTACGGGGCAACCCTTAGGCACACCGGCGTGATCAAAGGGGGGGGCAAAGGGACGAGCCCCCGGCCTCTACGCCAAGGTCGATGGGGACTGGATACCGAACTACCCGGCCCTGCCGGGGAAGTCGGGCCTCGGCGCGCCCACTCGCCTGATCGCCCAGGGTGCGAGCCGGCCCCGGGGGCGCGGGCGGCGCAGTGTCCTGGCGCCCTCGCCCGCAGCGCTCGGCGGCCTGGTGGTAGGGGTCTTGATCGCCATTGTGGGAACCGTCGGAAACAAGGCCGCAGACCCCCCGGCCTCACCCCCGGCCTCACCCCCGGCCTCACCCCCGGCCTCACCCCGGCCACCTCACAGGCCGCCTCGACACCGGCCGGTGAAGCGCCGGCGAAGACGGGTGCGACGTCCAAGACGACCAGTGCGCAGGCAGGAGACACGCAGGAAGAGATCCCCGAGGACGGCACCTTCCTGGTCGGTGAGGAAGTCGAGCCCAGGACGTCCTCCGCCTTCCTCCGGAACGGGGGATGTCCCGCTGCCCTGTGTGAGGGAGAAGCCGGCCGAACGCGATGTGCCGTGGCGAGATGTGCTCACCGCGCCCACCCGGTCCGGGCGCGCCGGACCCGTTCCCGGCGGGGTGGGAGTGGGCGTCGCTCGTGGTCACGACGCTTCTCCACCGTCTCGTCGAGCTGCGCTGCCACCCCGGCCTGTTTCAACCCGCGGTCGTGTCGTTGTCGGGGTGCGGGGCGGCTGCGGTGAGGAGGCGTTCCCAGGTGCGGGGTGTGGAGCCGTGGAGGGCGGCGAGTTCGGCGGCCGGGCGCCCCTTGGGCGTGCCGCCGGTCCGGGCGCGTGCCTCTCGTGCGATGTCGAGGCGGGGGCCTCCCGCGTAGGGGTGGGTTTTGCGGGGGCCTCGGGGTTCGCCGGTGGGGAGGTCGGGGATCGGCTCGCCGGCGAGGTAGGCCTCGGCCTGGGCGCGGTCGTGGAGGAGGAGGCGGCTGTCGGGCAGGAGGGAGGCGACGTGTACGCGGAAGGCGGGGCGTCGCGGCGGGTCACCTGTCGGGGCGCAGCGACCGCCAGATCAGTTCGGGCAGGACTTGCCGGGCCTCGGTGAGGTCGGCGTCGTACGTGCTGGACAGCCAGCGTCGCGCGACCTCGGCGATCGGCCCGATGACGATTGCTTCGATCAGGGATTCGGGGATGGGCGCGATCTCGCCCGCCGCGATCCGCGGGGCCAGCCACGCCGCGGCGGTCTGCCGCAGCGGTTCCTTGGCCGCGCGGATCTCCTCGGCGTGCGCGGTGAGGTAGCCGGCGTAGGCGGAGGCGTGGAGGAACAGCGCGGCGTCCGCATGCTCCTCGGTGAAGCCCAGGTACGCCTCGACGAGCGCCCGGACCCCCGACGGACCGGTGAGGGAACGGGCCAGGGCGCTGCTCATCCGATCGAAAAGCTGCTTCATGCAGCGGGCGTAGAGGGCCGCGGCGAGACCGTCGAAGCTGCCGAAGTGGTGGTAGAGGCTGCCGGCGCTGATGTTGCTCGCCTTGGTGACGGCGTGCACCGTGAACCCCTCGTGGCCGGACTCGGCATACACCTTGAGCGCCGCTGTGAGGAGTCGGTCGGCGGTGACCTCACCGCGAGGCTGCTTGGGGGGCACGACCGCATCGTACGTCCGGGCGGGAAACGACCGGAAGAAAAACCAGAAGATTTTTCTAGAAAAAAGATTTAGTTCTTGCTACGGTGCGTGGCACCGTGACAGTACGGGGGAGCCGATGACTGGAAGATTCTCCGCGCTCGACGCCGACGATCCGGACAGCGTCGGCGGATACACATTGCGGGCCCGTATCGGCGCCGGCGGCATGGGGCGCGTCTACCTGGCCTTCACCCCGGGGGGCCGACCGCTCGCCGTGAAGGTCGTACGGCCCGACTACGCGCACGACCCGGAGTTCCGGCGCCGTTTCAAACGGGAGATCGAGGCAGCCCGCAGCGTCGAGGGCCTCTATACCGCCCCCGTGGTGGACGCGGACAGCGAGGCGAGCCGGCCCTGGCTGGCCACCGCCTACGTGCCGGGCCCTTCGCTCGCCCAGGCCGTCGACGAGCACGGACCGCTCCCCCTGCCCACCGTCTTCCGGCTGATCGCCGGCGTCGCGGAGGGCCTCATAGCCGTGCACGCCTGCGGGCTGGTCCACCGCGACCTCAAACCAGCGAACATCCTGCTCGCCGACGACGGCCCCCGCGTCATCGACTTCGGCATCGCCCACGCCGCGAGCGCGACCGCCGCCACCGTCACCGGGCTGCGCATCGGCACCCCCGCGTACATGGCTCCGGAACAGGTGCGCGGCCGTTCGGCCGGACCGCCCACCGACGTCTTCGCCCTCGGCAACCTCGCGACGTACGCGGCGACCGGCCGAGCCGCTTTCGGTGAGGGCAACAACGAAGCGCTCTTCTACCGCATCCTGCACGAGGACCCCGAACTCGACGCCTGCCCGAAGCCGCTGCGCGCCCTCGTCCGCCGCTGCCTGGCCAAGGATCCCGCCGACCGCCCCGGTCTCGCCCAGATCATGTCGTACGCCGCCGACCGTGCCGGGCACGAGCCCTCCGGCCTTGCCCGCGGCTGGCTCCCCGATCCCCTGGTCGGCACGCTGGCGGCGTACGACACGGCGAAGTACCTGGACCCCAAGAGGCCCCGAGGGTCCGGGGCTTCCGAGGAACCCGCGAAGCGTAGTGCGACGGCCACCACGGAGAAACGCCCCGCGCCGAAGCCGACGAAGCACCTCACGGACGGCAGAAAGCCACCGGAGGCCGAGAAGAAGCCGAAAAGTCCTGAGCGGGCCGCGCCACAGCCCGGGGCCCGGCCGGGGCCGACCGCCGGAGGGAACTCCGGCGGGACGTCGGCTGCCCTGGTGGCGGTCTCCTTCGCCGCCGTGCTGATCTCCGTGTTGTTCGCCCTGAGTGTGTGGACCTCCGGCCGGGACACGGACGACGCCGGGGGACCCCCCGACAGCACGGCCACAGCCGGCCCCACCACTGAGGCCACCGACCCTCCCGCGGACGAACCGACGGACGAACCGACGGACGAGCCCGAGGAGACCGAGGAGCCCACGCCCGCTCCGCCGGACCCCGAGGACGAAGCTTTCGCCGCCGTCGAGGCCGACGACTGCCTGAGCAACTACAAGGAGGACACCTTCGAGTGGAACTCCAGCACACCCCGCGTGTCCTCCTGCTCCGACCCCGGCTCGTACTACCGGGTGATCTCCGTCTCCGAGGACTACGACGGCTGCGAATCGGAGGACATGACCTGGTCGCACGACAACGACGACGGCAGCGAGATCAACCTCTGCCTGAACCGGAACTACCTCACCGGGCAGTGCATGCTCGGCACGGTCGATGACGACAGCCTGTCGGTCTACTGGAACAAGGTGACAGGCTGTGAAGAGCCCATCCCCGACGAGTACGGGTACATCGTGCGGATCACCGAGGTCTACCCGGGCGGCGCACCCGACGACGCCTGCGCCGGCGAACGGAAGTGGAGCCCGGACAACGGCGGCGACTTCTGCGGTGACTGGGTGCGACGACGCTCCGAGATGCCGGAGATCTGAACCCGGCACGCAGAGTCCGTCACCGCCCCGCCCGCGTACCGCCTACGGTCAGCCGCCATGAGCCTGCCGTTTCCGTTTCCGTTTCCGTTTCTGTATTCGTGTCCGTTTCCGCGCGGACCGCCGGCTCCGGGCGGAAGGCGCCGGCACAGGTCGGCCTCGCTGGTGAGCGGATCCCTCGCTTCTTC
Organism: Streptomyces sp. NPDC035033; assembly: GCF_040636735.1. Classification (NCBI taxonomy): domain Bacteria; kingdom Bacillati; phylum Actinomycetota; class Actinomycetes; order Kitasatosporales; family Streptomycetaceae; genus Streptomyces; species Streptomyces sp. NPDC035033. The sequence goes on from NZ_JBEZUZ010000035.1 coordinate 19,771, forward strand.
CACGGTGCGGCGCTCAGGCAGCGCGGCTGCTGGTGACGAGGTGCCGGAGAGTGGTCGCGTCGCGATCTCCGTCATTCCGGTTCGCGGACAGGGGCACAGCGACGCTTGGGAGAGGCGGGACGGTGCGAGATCGCCTCTCCCGGAACCGATACCGGAGGGTGCGGCAGCTCGGCGAAGGCGGAATGGGCCATCGGTGAGGCCGGTGAGGCCGGTGAAGGGGACGACAGGGGCCCGTGCCTGGTGATGGAGCCAGGTCGTTCCGTGGGGATCACCTGACTCCCCGGGGGTGACCTGGGACGTCCGTGTGCGTCGCTGGAACCGAAGCCAGGGGGCGTATCGGGTATGCGGGACATGCCGCCGCACCACAGTAGGAAAGGCATACGACTGTGTCCCGGGAGGTCGCTGTGGTGGAGTGGGCAAGGGTGTCGACGGCTGCCGATCTGGTGAAGGCGTCCCGGGCCGGGGTACCCGCCATCGAGGTCGACGGTGTGGTCCGTGGGATGCCGATGATCACGCTTGCGCCGGGAGTACGGCTGCGCGGCGGCGTTCTGGAGTTCGGCGCCCAGGGCGTGCGGCTGACGTGGGACAACGTCCTGGAGGACGTGACCGTGCACTGCCCCGAGCACGAGGCCGCGATCCTCGACGACACCTCCGTGACCGACTTCGGCACTCTCACGCTGCGGGGAGTGCGCACCACGGGCCAGGTGCTGCTGCTCGCCCGGGAGGCCGTGCGCTCGGGACACGTGGCAGCGGCCGACGTGGTCGTGGAGGCGGCTGATGTGCGAGGACGCGTCCAGCGTCCGCACGGCTTCGGTGCCGATGCGCTGCAGGGTGGTTTCACGTGGTGGAACCCCATGGCGATGGTCGGTCGCCGACACGAGGCGGTGTCCTGTGTTCTGGTGGCCGACAGGGTGCGACACGTCCCCAGGCGGCTCACTGTCATGGAGGCGGCACATCACAGTGACCCTCCGCCCGGCCTCGGCCGACGGAGAGCTCGCTGCTCGCCGCCCCGACGCACCCCCGTCTCCTACCGAAGACATGTGGCCCCCGCACCGGTCGGCGGCCCGGTCTGTGGCCGGCGCACTGCTGCCGGCCGTCGGCCTCCTCTACGCTGCGCACCGTGATCGCGAAATCTGCCCCCACCCGCTCGTGCCGCGGCATCACCGTGCCCGGCGAGGAAAGAATCCGTGCCCGCCCCGGGCTCGCCCGGGGGACCGGGCTCATACCGCCGGGCGCCTGGTCGCGCGGCCGCAGCACTCCGGGAGGCACTCGGTGACGGCCGGCGACCGGCCGTGGAGCACGGAGCGCGAGGGCCGGCAGATCCCGCTCGGCGTGCCCGACACGGCGGCAAGGCTGCGGACGATCGTCGCGGAACTGTCGGACCGTTTCTACGAACGGGACGACGTGGTGCGCGCGCTGGTGGTGACGCTGCTCGCCGGGCAGCACTCCCTGGTGCTCGGCCCGCCCGGCACGGCCAAGTCCGAGATGGCCCGGGAGCTCACCGGCCGGATCGAGGGGGCGTCGTACTGGGAGATCCTGCTGTCGAAGTTCACCGCTCCGACGAGGATGTTCGGGCCCATCGACGTGGCCGCGCTCTCCCGGGGCGAGTACCGCCAGGTCTACGAGGGCCGCGCCACCACCGCGCACATCGCGTTCATCGACGAGATCTTCAAGTGCTCCACGGCCGCGCTGAACGAGACGTTGGGCTACCTCAACGAACGGATCTACCACCCGGAGAACGGCGGTGAACCGATCCGCTGCCCCCTGATCGGCGCGATCACCGCGAGCAACGAACTGCCGGAGGGCGACGACTCGGCCGCGATCTACGACCGGTTGCTGGTGCGGATCGAGGTCGGCTACCTGGCGGACCCGTCCAACTTCGCCGCACTGGTCCGCTCCGCCGTCGGCCGCCCGGCCGCCCCCGCCCGGACCACCGTCGGACTGGCCGCGCTGCAGCGGGCCGTGGCCGAGTCCGTCCCGGGCATCTGCGTCCCGGACGCGATCGTGGACGCCGTGTGCACCCTGCGCGCCGCCCTGCGCCGCAAGGAGCTCGTCGCCTCCGACCGCCGCTGGCGGCAGGCGGTGCGACTGCTCCAGGCCTCCGCCTACCTGGACGGCCGCCCGGCGGTCGCCGAGACCGACCTGTCGATGCTGACCCATGTGCTGTGGGACTCGCCCGCCCAGCGCCCGACCGTCGAACGGGAGGTGCTGCACCTGGTCAATCCCGACGCCAAGGAGGCTCTCGACCTGGCCGACACCATCGACGAGCTGGAGGCCCAGCTCGACGCCATGGCCGGGCAGTCCCGGGAGGCTCTGAGCGAGTGGGTCATCAAGAACGCCCACGGCAAGCTCGCCATGGCGGGCAAGCGGCTGGAGACGCTGCGCGCGGAGGCGGCGAACGCCGGTCGCTCGACCGCCGCCATCGACCGCGTCACCGGTCGTCATCGCGCTGTCCGTGCCCGGGTGCTCACCGAGGCCCTCGGCGTGGACGTCGGCGCGGTGGAGGCGCGGCCGTGAGCGCCGGGGAGACGGGGACGGGAGCCGCGGACGGTGCCGGCGGCGGGACGCCTGTCGCGCTGGACGCGTTGGTACGCCGCTCCGGGGCCTGGCTGGGACTGGGCGACGGGCGGCCCGGGTGGCACACCGCGACGGTGGTGGCGGGCCCCTTCGAACGGATCGCCTGGCGCGACACGCTCGCGCAGTCGGCCGCGCTGCGCGAGCTGGCCGACGAACTGCGACCCCCGCACGCCCACATCGACGATCTCCTCGCCGATGTCTTCCTGGCCGCCTACCAGGAGGCGGAACCCCGGCTGCGCGAGCCCGCCGAGATGGACCCCGCGCGGCTGGCCGACCACGGGATCGTCACCGCGCTGGTGAGGTCGCCGGACTTCGCCGAACTCCGCCGGGAGACGGCGGGCGACCCCTACGCCGCCGCCATGGCCGTCCTCGTCCAGGCGACCGCTCTGCGCCGGATGCTGGTGCGGGCCTGGGACGCCCGGGAGTCGGCCGGCCGTGCGGGCACGGCCCTGCGGGACGCTCAGGACGCCGCCGCTCGCGTGGGCGAGGCGCTCAGGAGGGCCGCTGCCGCGGCCGGCGAGGACGGTGCCGTGCCGGGCCCGGTCGCTGCCGCCGCCCAGCGGGCGCTGGAAGCCGCGGAGGCGGCCGAGGACGCCGCCCGGCAGGCCGCGCGGGCCGCCGCCCGGGCCGTCGCCGCGGCCGCCGCCGACATCGAGGTCATGGCGCGCAACGCCACCGCGCGGGCCGCCGAAGCGGTGCGGCACGAAGCCGCGCTGCACCGGGCATGGGGTGTCGGCCCCGGCGAGCTGGAGCGGATGCCGTTCGGGGAACGCGACCGGCTCGCCGAGCGGCTGCGCGGCGGCCGCCTCGCCCGGTGGGCCGAACTGATCGGCCGCTTCCGGCAGATGGCCGGTGGCGAACGCGCCCGCAGGGTGGAGAACACCACCGGCGAGCTGGTCGGCGTCACCCTCGGGGACGACCTCTCCCGCGTGCTGCCCTCCGAACTGGCCCACCTCGGCCTGCCCGGTCTCCGCGCGGTCTTCGCCGCCCGGTACGCCACCGGGCAGCTGATGCTCTACGACGGCCAGGGCGAGCAGAGCACCGGCAAGGGCGCCGTCGTCGCGTGCGTGGACACCTCCCATTCCATGTACGCCGAGGGCCCCGACGGCATCACCCGGGAGGCCTGGTCCAAGGCATGCGCCTTGGCGCTGCTGGACCAGGCCCACGCGGCGGGGCGGGACTTCGTCGGCATCCTGTTCTCCTCCGCCGACGAGCTCCGCGTCTTCCGCTTCCCGGCCGGCCGGCCCGCCTCGACCGCCGAGGTCGTCGACTTCGCCGAGACCTTCCTCGGCGGCGGAACCGACTTCCAGCGGCCGCTGTCCGCGGCGGCGGACCTGCTGGCGGAGGAGTTCGCCACCGCCGGCCGGGCACGCGGGGACGTCGTCCTGATCACCGACGACGCCTGCGAGGTCACCGAGGAGTGGACGCGTGACTGGCGGGCCGCCAAACGCCGACTGGACTTCAGGCTCTTCGGCGTGGCCGTCAACAGTCCGGAAGCCACCGAACACGGCTCGGTCCTGGAAGCCCTGTGCGACAACCTCCGCAACATCGAGGACCTCACCGACGTACACGCCACCGCCGACCTCTTCCGGCTCGTCTGACACCGCCGGGCCGGACAGGCCGGTGGGCTCGGCCACGTGCGGGGGCCGCAGTGGATGAGCACGCGGTAGCCGCGCACCCGCCCGCCGCGCCCCAGGTAGGCGTGGGCGACCTCGCCGCGGCGCAGCAGGATTCCCCAGCCGATGTCGTCCGCCGTGCGGTCGTTTCCGCACACGGGGCAGCCGTCCCGGCACGGTGGGACAGGAACGCCTCCGGCCGGCCGCCCGGAGCGGACACCTCGTGATCGTGAGCACGGAAAACTCCTCACGCTCGGGGGACTGCCCGGCGATGCGTTCCTTGCACCGGACCCTGCGACCGGGATGCCGCGGCAGGCGCGGCGGCGGCCCGCGCGTTCCTGACCGCCTGACACGTTCTGACGCGTGAGGCGACGAACCTCGGCGACGATGGCCGGGAGACCGGAACGCCGCAGGCTTCAGTGCCAGTTCTCGGCGTCGTGCAGGTACACCACCAGAGCGCGTCCGGTCGCGCGTGACGCCGCGCGGGCGATCTCGGTCGCGGCGGCGTAGTCATAGGCGTCGTCGGGGGCGGTCATCGCCGTCGGCGACGTCAAGACCCGGTATCCGCACACACTGCGCTTCCAGTCGTCCAGATACAGCGTTTCGCCGAAGGGCTGTTCCACGGGGTCGACGCGAGGATCGCGGTACTGCACCGGCCATTCACGCACGAGGTCACCGTGCCGGTGGACGGCCACCTTCTGAGCCTTGCGAAGGATCTTGTAACCCATGGGGATCCACTGGTGCAGATCAGGGGCGTCGAGCAGTGCGGCATCGGTGAACGCCGACGAGGGCCGGTGGCCTCCGAAGAGCATGTACTGCGTCTCGGCGCACCCGCTGTCGAAGGGGTCGATACGGTCCGCCTCGGTCGGCGGGTAGGGCCAGTAGTCCATCCTCCGATCATGCCCGGCACCTCTGACAGCACGGGGCCACGAGAGACCGGCCAAGGCGTTCCGCCACGGCCCCGTCGCCGGGTCGTCCGAACCCGGCTGGTTCGGGAGATTTCACCTTGCCGTTCACCGGCCCCCTGCGGGCTCTGGCGCGAAGGCCGCTCCGGCAGCGGGGTCTGGTCCGGCCGGCAGCTCCGGCCCTACCCCGTGTCGGGACCGTCCTGGCCCCCCGGGGCGTAAAGGCTGTACGAGCCGTCCTGACACCTTCCGCCCTGGCCACGGGCGGGAAGCGGCTCTGTACACGAGAAAAGGGGAGGGGGGCGTTTGTCGACGGCTTCGGGAGTCACTGGGCGCCTGCGTCCGAGCGGTCTATGACAGGGTGACGCCGGCGCCGCCGGCGATCTTCTCCAGCTCGCTCCGCAGCGCCAGGTTGCCCGGATAGTGGCGCTCGTCGAAGCGGGGCATGCCCCGGCGAATGTCACCCGCGGGAAGGGCGCCGAAGTCCGGGGGCGCGTCGGTGAGGAACCCCGGGCCAAGGGGCTGAACGCCACGAGGGCGACGCCGAGTTCACGGGCCGCCTCCAGGGTCCCCCGCTCGGGATTGCGCGTCCACAGGCTGTACTCGTTCTGCAACGCGGCGATCGGGTGCACGGCGTGGGCCCGCCGCAGGGTCGCGGCGGACACCTCGGACAGGCCCAGCGCCCGCACCTTGCCCGCCTCGACGAGCCCGGCCATCGCCCCGACGCTCTCCTCCACCGGCACCGCCCGGTCGAGCCGGTGCAGGTAGTAGAGGTCGATCGCGTCGGTACGGAGCCGGGCCAGCGCCTCGTCGACGGTACGCCGCAGGGTCTCGGGCCGGCCGTCGATGACGCGGCGGCCGTCGACGCCGGTCATGCCGCACTTGCTGGCCAGCACGATCCGGGCCCGGTGTCGGGCGAGCACCCGTCCGACGAGCTCCTCGTTGGTGCCGAAGCCGTAGAGGGCGGCGGTGTCGAAAAGCGTCACGCCCTCCTCCAGCGCCGTCAGGAGCAGCCGCTCGGCGTCCTCCGTAGAGGGCGCGACGCCGTAGGCGTGGCTCAGGTTCATGCAACCCAGGCCGACGGCCGGGACCTCGAAGGGCCCGATCTGGCGCGGGGCCCACCCCGCGCCGGCCCGCGTCGGCGCGGTCACGAGCCAGCGGCGACAGTGAGCTGCCGTTCCAGCGCCGCCAGCGTCCGGTAGCAGGGAAGGACCTGGGCGATGGACGAGTTCGGCTCTCGGCCCTCGCGGATGGCGGCGACGAACTCGCGGTCCTGGAGCTCGATGCCGTCCATGGACACGTCGACGCCGCTGACGTCGATCGGCTCATCCCGGCCGGTGAACAGATCGTCGTACCGGGCGATGTAGGTGCCTGTGTCGCCGATGTAGCGGAAGAACGTGCCGAGCGGCCCGTCGTTGTTGAACGACAGCGACAGGGTGCAGATCGCGCCGTTCGCCGCGCGCAGCTGGATCGACATGTCCATCGCGATGCCCAGCTCGGGATGGATCGGGCCCTGCAGGGCGTTGGCCTGCACGATCGGGGAGCCGGTCTGGTACGCGAACAGGTCGACCGTATGCGCGGCGTGGTGCCACAGCAGGTGGTCGGTCCAGGAGCGCGGCTCCCCGAGCGCGTTGAGGTTCTGCCGGCGGAAGAAGTACGTCTGCACGTCCATCTGCTGGATGTTGAACTCACTGGCCTCGATCCGTCGACGCACCCACTGGTGGCTCGGGTTGAAGCGGCGGGTGTGGCCCACCATCGCGACGAGCCCCGTGCGCTCCTGCGCCGCCACGCACGCCTCGGCGTCGCCGAGGGAGTCGGCGAGCGGGATCTCGACCTGCACGTGCTTGCCGGCCTCCAGGCAGGCCAGGGTCTGCGCGGCGTGCAGCTGGGTGGGGGTGGCGAGGACGACGGCGTCGATGTCGTCCATGGCCAGCACGTCGTCCAGGGTGGCGACGGCCCGTCCGACGCCCTGGTCGGCGGCGAACTTCCGGGCGCGGTCGAGGCTGCTGCTCACGACGGCGGCGACTTCGACGCCCTCGATACGCTTCAGCGCGGCCGCGTGCTTGGCACCGAAGGCGCCGCCGCCGGCCAGGGCGATCCGCAGGGTCCGGTCGTCAGTCATGTCACTCCTCCTCGGCGGGCTCGTCGGCCCGGGGACGGTTTTCCAGGATCAGGTGCCCGACGGCGGTGTTGGACGCCGGGACGTGGTAGAAGCGGTGCTTGACCTCGACCTCGCCGGAACCGTCGACGTCGCTCAGCGCGCCGCGCGCGATCAGCCACATGACCAGCTCGATGCCCTCGGAGCCGGCCTCCTCGACGTACTCCAGGTGGGGGACCTCGGCCAGTCCGGCCGGGTCGTCGACCAGCCGGTCCAGGAAGGCGTTGTCCCATTCCCGGTTGATGAGGCCGGCGCGCGGGCCCTGGAGCTGGTGGCTCATGCCGCCGGTGCCCCAGACCTGCACCCTGAGCGGCCGGTCGTACGACTCGATCGCCTTGCGGAGGGCCTGGCCGAGCTTGAAGCAGCGGGCGCCCGAGGGGACCGGGTACTGCACCACGTTGACGTGGAACGGGATGACCTTGCACGGCCACTTCTCGACGTCGCCGAACATCAGCGACAGCGGCACGGTCAGCCCGTGATCGACGGCCATCTCGTTCGCGAGGGTGAGGTCGAAGTCGTCTTGGATCAGCGCGTGCGCGATGTGCGCGGCCAGGTCGGGATCGCCCTCGACGCCGGGGACGGGACGGGGTCCGTACCCCTCGTCGGCGACGGGGTAGGACGCGCCGGTGCCGAGCACGAACGTCGGGACCAGCGACTGGTCGAAGGCGCTGGCGTGATCGTTGTAGACGAGGAAGACCACGTCGGGGACGTTCTCCCGCTCCCACGCCTTGGAGTACTCGTACCCTTCGAACACCGGCTGCCAGTAAGGCTCGTCGGTCTTGCCGTGGTCGAGGGCCGCGCCGATCGCCGGGACGTGCGAGGTGAAGACGGCGCCGGTGACCGCGGCGTGGACGCCCGGGGCCGCCGGCGCGTGGGCGGCTTCGAGGACGGCGTGGTCGATGCGGTTGCCCTCGACGGAGCGGCCACCGCCGGCCATCATGGCGCGGTACTCCTCCTCGGTCATGCCGGTCATCGAGCCCGCCATCTGCTGGAACGAGAAGCCCAGCGTGGCACCCCACTTGGCGAGGAAGTAGATGTTGCCGCCCTCGCGCATCGCCGCGTTGAGGTCACGGTCGAGCAGCGCCCGCTTCTGCTCCTCCCGCAACGGCCACGCGTCCAGGTAGGCGCGCTCGTCGGCGAGGTACGCCGCCCGGTTCTCCGCCGTCATCAACGACATGCAGAACTGGTTGAGGTGGTACCCCTTCGCCGACTGCTCCGAGTCGAAGACGGTCGTTCCCGGAACCAGCTTGTAGGTCCTGTCCAGCGCCATGCCGGAACTCCAATCGAGGGATCCTGTCGAGGGAAGGGGTCAGTGGCCCTCGGGCCAGTACAGGCGCGTCGGGTTGTCGACGAGGAGCTTCTGCCGCAGCTCGGGCGTCGGCGCGATGTGCGGGACGAAGTCGACGAGCAGCCCGTCGTCGGGCATGTGGTCGGTGAGGTTCGGGTGCGGCCAGTCGGTGCCCCACAACACCCGGTCGGGGAACTCCTCGACCACCCGCCGGGCGAACGGCACGACGTCGCGGTACGCCGCCCGCTCCCCGTCGAGGGCCGGCGGGCCGCTCACCGAGAGCCGTTCCGGGCAGGTCACCTTGCACCAGATGTCGGGCCGGGCCCGCAGGAAGTCCAGGAAGGTCTCGAAGTCGGGCCCCTCCGGGTCCTTCGCCGTGTCCGGCCGGCCCATGTGGTCGACGACCAGCGGCACCGGGATCGACAGGAAGAAGTCCCGCAGGCCGGCGAGGTCGGCCGCCTCGAAGTAGACGACGACGTGCCAGCCGTACGGCGCGATCTTCTCGACGATGTCCAGCAGGTCCTGCTTCGGCGCCGCGTCGACGAGCCGTCTGACGAAGTTGAACCGCACCCCGCGCACGCCCGCCTCGTGCAGCTCCCGCACCTCGGCGTCGGTGACGTCCGGCCGCAGCGTCGCCACGCCCCGGGCCCGGCCGCCGGAGGCCCTCAGCGCGTCCACCATGGCGCTGTTGTCGGCGCCGTGGCAGGTGGCCTGCACCACGATGTTCCGGGTGAAACCGAGGTGGTCACGGAGGGCGAAGAGCTGTTCCTTGGAGGCGTCGCAGGGCGTGTACTTGCGCTCGGGGGCGTACGGGAACGTCCCGCCCGGGCCGAAGACGTGGCAGTGCGCGTCCACGGCGCCCTCGGGGAGCCGGAACTCGGGACGGCTCGGACCGGCGTACCAGTCCAGCCAGCCGGGGGTCTTCTCGAAACCGGTCATCGTCAGTCCTCGTACCGCAGTCCGAGCTCGGCCAGCGGGCCGCGCATGCCGTACATGTCGAGGCCGAGCTCGCCCGCGCGGAACCGCGCGCGCTTGCCCTCCTCCTTCGCCTCGCGCGCGGCCGATGCGGCCGCCACCTCGGCGGCCCGCTCGCGCGGCACCACGACGACGCCGTCGGCGTCCGCGACGATCGCGTCACCGGGGCGGACGAGGGCGTTGCCGCAGACCACGGGCACGTTGACCGAGCCGAGAGTGGCCTTGACGGTGCCCTTGGCGTGGACCGCGCGGGAGAAGACGGGGAAGTCCATGTCCTCCAGGTCGGCGACGTCGCGGACACCGCCGTCGATGACCAGGCCGCGGCAGCCCCGGGCGCGGAAGGAGGTGGCGAGGAGTTCGCCGAAGAAGCCGTCCTCGCTCTCGGTGGTGCAGGCCGCGACGACGACGTCGCCGTCCTGGATCTGCTCGGCGGCGACGTGCAGCATCCAGTTGTCGCCGGGCTGGAGGAGCACGGTCACGGCCGTGCCGCACATCCGGGCCTTCGGGTAGACCGGACGCAGGTAGGGGCGCATCAGCCCGACCCGGCCCATCGCCTCGTGGATCGTCGCGACGCCGTACTTCGACAGCTCGGTGACGGCCTCGGGGTCGGCCCGGTCGATCTTGGTGTGGACGACGCCGATCTCGGTGTGTTCCATGGGTGCTTCTCCTGGAGGGCGGGGGTCAGCGGCCGGCCGCGGCGAGGCGGGCGGCGAGGCGGGGGTAGACGCGCAGGGCGTTGCCGGAGTAGACGGCGGCGCGCTCCTCGTCCGTCAGGTGCGGGGTGGCGTCCACGTACCGCTTGGTGTCGTCGAAGTGGTGGCCGGTGCGCGGGTCGACGTCGCGGACCGCGCCGATCATCTCGCTGGCGAAGAGGACGGAGCGGCTGGGGATCACTCCGGTCAGCAGGTCGATGCCGGGCTGGTGGTAGACGCAGGTGTCGAAGAAGACGTTGTCGAGCAGCGCTTCCGGGTCCGGCCTGCCCAGCGCCATCGCCAGACCCCGGAAGCGCCCCCAGTGGTACGGCACGGCGCCGCCGCCGTGCGGGATCACGAACCGCAGCGTGGGGAAGTCGGAGAACAGGTCGCCCTGGACGAGCTGCATGAAGGCCGTGGTGTCGGCGTTGAGGTAGTGCGCGCCGGTGGTGTGGAAGGCCGGGTTGCAGGAGGTGCTGACGTGGATCATCGCGGGGATGTCGTACGCGACCATCGCCTCGTACAGGGGGTACCAGCTGCGGTCCGTCAGCGGTGGAGCCGTCCAACGGCCGCCCGAGGGGTCCGGGTTGAGGTTGACCGTCACCGCGCCCAGCTCCTCGACCGCGCGCCGCAGCTCGGGCAGGCAGGTCGCCGGGTCGACACCGGGGGACTGCGGCAGCATCGCGCCCATCGCGAACCGGTCGGGGTAGAGGGCGCTGACGCGGTGGACCAGGTCGTTGCAGATCCTCGCCCACGTCGAGGAGACGGCGAAGTCGCCGATGTGGTGAGCCATGAAGCTGGCCCGCGGGGAGAAGATCGTCAGGTCGCTGCCGCGCTCGTCCATGAGGCGCAGCTGGTTGCCCTCGACGGCTTGGCGCAGGTCGTCGTCGCTGATGACGAGGCCGTCGGGGTCGGGCGCGTCCGCGGGGGAGCCGACGGCCGCGATCTGCCGGCCGCGCCACTCGGCCAGTTGTGGGGGCGCGGTGGTGAAGTGACCGTGACAGTCAATGATCAAGGGAGGTCTCCTGGGGGTGTCGGGGCGGGAGCCGGCCGGGCCGGGAACGCGATCAGCCCTGGGCGCTGACGGGCCAGCCGGTGTACTGCTCCGAGAGGTACGTCCGTCCTGCGCGCGTGCCCACCACGTTGTCGAGTTCGCCGAGCTGGCGCCGCAGGTCGAAGGCCGAGGCGCCGGGCGCGGTGTGGAGCAGCCGGGTCATCCAGTACGAGAAGTTCTGCGCCCGCCACACCCGCTGGAGCGCCCGCGGCTGGTACTCGTCCAAAGCCGTGCCGTCGTGGCCGCCGAGGGCCCTCACCAGCACGTCCGCGAGGATCTTCACGTCGTGCAGCGCCAGGTTGAGGCCGCGGGCGCCGGTCGGCGGCACGGTGTGCGCGGCGTCCCCGGCGAGCAGCAGCGAACCCCAGCGCATCGGCTCCTGCACGAAGGACCGGAACCGCAGCACCGTCTTCTCGATGACGGGCCCCTCCTTCAGCCGGAAGCCGTCCTCGCCAGCCACCCGCGCCTGGAGGGTCTCCCAGACGCGGTCGTCCGACCAGGCGTCGACGGACTCGTCGGGGGCGCACTGGAAGTACATGCGCTGCACGGCCTCGGTGCGCCGGCTGATCAGCGCGAAGCCGTGCTCGGAGTGGGCGTAGACCAGTTCGGGCGCGCTCATCGGCGCCTCTGCGAGGATCCCGAACCACGCGAAGGGGTACTCCTTGCCGTACCGCGTCCGCCGGTCCTCCGGCACCAGGTCGCGGCACATGCTGCGGGACCCGTCGGCGCCGACCACGTACCGCGCGCGGATCTCGTGCCGGGACCCGTCGGCCGCCGTGTACCGGATCCGCGGGGCGTCGGTGGTGATGTCGAGGACTTCGGTGTCCCTGACGCCGAAGTGGACCGTGCCGCCGTCGCGCTGCCGCGCGTCGGCCAGGTCGATGAACACGTCGGTCTGCGGGTAGAGCCACACCGACTCGCCGACCAGCGCCTTGAAGTGGATCCGGTGCGCCCGGCCACCGAACCGGAGCTCGGTGCCTTCGTGCTCGTGGCCGTCTCGCAGGATCCGGTCGGAGACTCCGGTCTCGACCAGGTCCCGGGCCACGTCGGCCTCCAGGATCCCGGCCCGCTGCGTCGTCTCGATCTCGTGCCGGGTGCGGGTGTCCACCACGACCGTCTCGACTCCCGCGCGGCCGAGCCGGTGGGCCAGCATGAGGCCGGCCGGGCCCGCACCGACGACGGCGACGGGGACCGAGACGACGGTGTCGACGGGGGCATCGGCCATGGCAACTCCTGAGCGGCTGCGAACGTTGCGGACACCCCGCACGTTGTCACCCGGTCAGGGACCAGGTCGCTGCCGTTTCCGTCAGGCGGAAGTCCGTTCCGGCCGGAACTCAGGAGGCCGTACGGGTGCGGCGACCGAGCTCGTCGGAGATCCCGTGAGCGGCCCGCATGAGCGGCTCCCGCAGCCGGCGGGCGCGGCTCGCGTTCCGCGCCGCGATCACGACCCCCAGCGCGGCGGTCACGGGCCCGTTCCGGCCGAGCCGTACGGGTGCGGCCACCGCGACGGTGCTCTCCGAGAGCTGACGGTCGCTCACGAAGACGTGCTCGCGGCGGATCCGGTCCAACTGCGCCCGCAGGGCCTTCGGGTCGAGGACCGTGTGCGGTGTCCACGCGCGCAGCGGGGCGTCGAGAACCTCCTCCTGGATCTCCTGCGGCGCGTGTGCGAGGAGGACCCGGCCCATCCCGGTGGAGGCGATGGGGAAGCGCGTTCCGACCATGGTGAGCAGGTCCACCGAGCGGTGCCCGGCGATCCGCTCGACGAACGTGAGCTCCGTGCCCTCCCGCACCGCGAGCTGGACGTTCTCGTGCGTGACCTCGTACAGGTCCTGCATGAACGGCAGCGCCGCATCGCGCAGGATCTGGGTGCGCGGGCATCCCGAGGCGATCTCCCAGAGCCGCAGCCCCACGTGCCACGCCCCGTCCTCGGCCCGTTCGAGAACGCCCCAGCTCGCCAGTTCGGCCACCACCCGGTGCGCGGTGCTCAAGGCCAGCCCCGTACGCTGGGCGATCTCCGACAAGGTCTGCGACGGGTGTTCGCGGTCGAAGGCGGAGAGGACCTCCAGGACCTTTCCCGCCGCCGTGCTCCTGGATGCGCTCACGCCGACAGTCTCGCAGACCGATGTCGACGAGCTCCGAGGGGCGTCGTACCATCTGCCCGACACCGAGGAGGTGGCGTGGACCAGAACATCGTCGGGCTGTCCTCGATGGCGACACGGCCCCTGCTGGCCGACCTGTCCGAACACATCAGGCACACTCACAAACTGCCCGTACATTTCGATTCCGCCGGTGGGGTCGAGATCGCCCGACGGGTACGCGAGGGTGCCGAAGCCGATCTGCTCGTCCTCGCCGACGGCGCTCTGGCCGAGCTGGAGAAGGAAGGGCACATCCTCCGGGGCACATCACGGCCGCTGTGGATCTCGCAGGTCGTCGCCGCCGTGGCGGAAGGAGCGACTGCTCCGGCCCTCGACTCCGAAGCCGACCTGCGAACCGCGCTGACGTCCGCGAAAGGTATCGCCTACTCCACCGGGCCGAGCGGAACGGCTCTCATCGCCCTGATCACCCGACTGGGCCTTGCCGACACGCTCTCCGATCGACTGGTCCAAGCGCCACCGGGAGTGCCCGCAGGCAGCCTGCTGGTGGCCGGCCGGGCCGACTTGGCCTTCCAGCAGCACAGTGAGCTGATGGACCTGGCGGGAGTCACTATTGTCGGCCCGCTGCCGGGGGACACCTCGATCAGCTCGACGTTCAGCGGCGCTGTGCTGGGCACGTCAAGCCAGCCGGGCCGAGCCGGTGAGGTCCTCGACCTCCTCGGATCTGACGCCGCGTCGAAGGCCGCTCGATCCAGGGGCATGAGAGCTCCCGAGGCGTAGCTGTGTGTCAGCACCGTTGAGGGACAGGGACGACGGAAGTGGTGCTGTTGAAGGGGTCGTACCGTGCCGGAGCAGGCAAAAGTCGCTGAGCCGATGAGCCCTTTCCGACCTGGCGGTGCTGGCCGTGTGACGGACAGTTCGGTGGAACGACGAAGCTTCTGGTGGACGGGTTCTCGACCGAGACCGCCCGCAGTCACCAGGAGCTTCGCGTGCTTGTCCCCCTTCCCCGAGCTCTCGGCTTCGCTCGAGCAGGGGAGACCCCGTTCGACCGACCTGTCCAGTCGCACTCTGCGGTACCTGACCGGACGCCTCGCCGCCCGGCGAGGGGAGAACGGGACCCGAGGCGACGCCTGACCGCCGGCCGTCAGGCTCTGCTCGCCCTGGCCCGTCTGTGATGCGGTGACACCTACGCCCAGCTCGCCGCCGGGTTCGGTATCGGCATCGCGACCGTGTACCGGTACATACGCGAGGCCGTCGACGTACCGGCCGCGCTCGCACCCGTCCTGGCCGAAGCGATGAGCATCGCCCGGACCAAGGCGTCCGTGATCCGGCACCCTGCCGCCCATCGACCGGATCGCTGCCGACGCTCCGTACTGGTCAGGCAAGCACAGACGCGATGGCATGAACGTCCAGGTCCTCACCGATCTCTTCGGTTGGCTGCCGCGGGCCTCGCCCGCGCTGCCCGGCTCCAGGCACGATCTGGCCATTGCCCGCACTCACGGCCTTGTCGACGCGCTTACCGGGGCCGGCCCAAGCGGTGGCACCGTCGTCACAACAGCACGCACGCCACGATCCGCTGCTGCGGCGAACAGGCCGTGTCCACGCTGAAGGGCCGGCGCCTCCTGTGAAAGCTCCGCTGCAGCACCAACCGCATCACCGCGATCGTCCAGGCCGTCCTCGTCCTTCAGCACGCGGCGGAGGAACTGCCGATGTACACCGGCGTGCCGGTGCGGGCGCGGATGTCCTCGACGGTGACGGCAGGCGCGGTTTCCACCAGGGCGAGGCCGTCCGGGGTGACGTCGAGGACTCCGAGGTCGGTGATGATCCGGTCGACGCAGGTACGGCCGGTCAGCGGGAGCGTGCACTCGTCGACGATCTTCGGGGTGCCGTCCTTGGCGGTGTGCTCCATCAGGACGATGACCCGTCGGGCGCCGTGGACGAGGTCCATGGCGCCGCCCATGCCCTTGACCATCTTCCCGGGGATCATCCAGTTCGCCAGGTCACCGGTGGCGGAGACCTGCATGGCGCCCAGGACGGCGGTGTCGATGTGTCCGCCGCGGATCATGCCGAAGGACAGGGCGGAGTCGAAGAACGACGCTCCGGGCAGGACGGTGACGGTCTCTTTCCCGGCGTTGATCAGGTCCGGGTCGACCTCGTCCTCCGCCGGGTAGGGGCCGGTGCCGAGGATGCCGTTCTCGGAGTGCAGCACCACGTGCACGCCGGCCGGCACGTGGGCGGGGATGAGGGTGGGCAGGCCGATGCCGAGGTTCACGTACGAGCCGTCGGTCAGTTCGGCGGCGGCCCGGGCGGCCATCTGGTTGCGGTTCCAGGCCATCAGGCGCGCACCGTCCTCTTCTCGATCTGCTTGTCGGCGGCCTGGGCGGGGGTGAGGGGTACGACGTGCTGGACGAAGATGCCGGGCAGGTGGACCCGGTCGGGGTCGAGGTCGCCGGGCTCCACCAGCTCCTCCACCTCCGCGATCGTGATGCGGCCGGCCATCGCGGCCAGGGGGTTGAAGTTGGCGGCGGCGCGGCGGAAGACGAGGTTGCCGTGCCGGTCGCCGCGCCAGGCCCGGACGAGGGCGAAGCCGGTGGTGATGCCGTGCTCCAGGACGTGGGGCCGGCCCTCGTACTCGCGGGTCTCCTTGGCGGGGGAGGGGAGGGCGACGGTGCCTCCCCCGGACTCCGTCCGGGAGGTGCCCCCAGGGGCATAGCGCCAGGGCAGTCCGCCGTCGGCGACCTGGGTGCCGACACCGGCGGGGGTGTAGAAGGCGGGGATGCCGCAGCCGCCGGCCCGCAGGCGCTCGGCCAGCGTGCCCTGCGGGACGAGCTCGACCTCCAGTTCCCCGCTGAGGTACTGGCGGGCGAACTCCTTGTTCTCGCCGACGTACGAGCCGGTGACCCGGCTGATGCGTCCGGCCGCCAGCAGGATCCCCAGGCCCCGGCCGTCGGTGCCGCAGTTGTTGGAGACGACCTGGAGGCCGGTGGTGCCCTGGGCGTGCAGGGCACGGATCAGGGTCTCGGGGATGCCGTTGAGGCCGAAGCCGCCGACGGCGAGCGAGGCGCCGTCGGGGATGTCGGCGACGGCATCGGCGGGTTTCCGGATGAGCTTGTCCACGGTTCCGGGTGTCCTTTCAGGTGAGGGGGCCTGGCAGCACCGCGGACCAGCCGCCGTCGACGACGAGGTTGGCGGCGGAGATGTAGGCGGCTTCCGTGGAAGCGAGGAACACCGCCGCCGCGGCGATGTCCTGGGGGAGACCCAGGCGGCCGAGGGGTACGTGCCGGGCGGTGTCGCGCAGGGGATGGGTGTCCGCGAGCAGGTTGCCGCGTGAGCCTTCGGTGTTGATCAGCCCCGGGCTGACGCAGTTGGCACGGATCCCGTGAGCGGCGCCTTCCGCGGCGAGCTGACGGGTCAGGGCGATCACTCCCCCCTTCGCGGCGGAGTGAGCGGTGCGGTGGTTGCTCACCGAGCCGGTGAGGCCGGCGGTCGATCCGACGGTGACGACGCAGCCGCGGCTGCGGGTCAGGTGCGGCCACGCGGCGCGGACGGTGAGCCATACCGAGTCCAGTTCGGACTGCACGGTGGTCCTGTAGTCGGCGTAGGACTGCTCGGCCAGGGGGCCGAACCGCACCGTGCCGGCGTTGGTGAGGACGATGTCGATGCCACCGAACGCCTCGGCGGCCTCCGTCACCCACGCTTCGACGGATTCGGGACGCGTGACGTCCAGGGGACCGGGCGTGAGGGCGGTGCCTCCCTCCCGGCCGATCTGCCGCTGCGTCTCCAGGGCTTCTTCGTGCAGGAGGTCGCCGCCGACGACCAGGGCCCCTTCAGCGGCGAACCGCAGAGCCGCGGCCTTCCCGATACCGCGGGCCGTACCCGAGATCAGGGCGATCTTGCCCTCCAGCCGCCTCATCGCGCCACCCCGCCGAGGAGCGCGTCGGACCCGGACTTCACTCCGCCGTGCGAGGTGAGACCGCCGTCGACCGGTATCTCCGCGCCGGTGACGAACGACGAGTCGTCGCAGAGGAGGAAGACCACCAGAGGGGCCACCTCGTCGACCGTGCCCACACGGCCGAGCGGCGTCTCGCGGATGTTCGCCTCCCGGAAGACAGGTGCGGCCGAGGCCGTCATCTCCGTCTCGATGAATCCCGGGTGGATGGTGTTCACTCGGATCCCCCGCGGGCCGAGCTCCAGGGCGGCCGCTTTCGACAGTCCGCGCAGGGCCCACTTGCTCGTCGTGTACGCCACCGGGTAGTGGGCGGTCAGCGCGGCCGACGAGCCGACGTTCACGACGGACGAGCCCGGAGGCATCAGCGGAGCCAGGTGCTGGATGCCCAGGAGCGGGCCGTTCACGTTGACGGCGTGCACGCGGCTCATGTCCTCGGCGGTGACCTCGTCCAGCCGGGCCCGCCAGGTGATGCCGGCGTTGTTGACCAGGCCGTGCACGGCCCCGTAGGTGCTGCGGAGGAAGTCGGCCAGGTCCGCCCAGTCGTCGGCCAGGCTGACGTCGAGCCGGCGGACGCCTTCTCCGCCGTTCACGTCCGTGGCGACGACCGTGGCGCCCTCGCGCTTCAGGGCCGCCACCTCGGCGGCGCCCTGGCCGCGGGCGGCTCCCGTGACGACGACGACCTTGCCCGCCAGGCGCCCGCCGTTCACGGCCGCTCCCGGTCACGGCGCCGGCCCTTGGGCAGCGCGACGGGTTCGGCGCCCGGGACCACGCGGGCGGTGAGCGACCCGATGGCTTCCACGGTCAGGGTGACGGTGTCGCCGGGCTTGAGCGGCGGTGGGACCCGCTCGCCGCTCCGGCCCCACAGCTCGGCCAGGCAGCCGCCGTTGCCGCAGGTCCCGGAGCCCAGGACGTCGCCGGCGACGATCCGGGTGCCGCGCGAGGCGTAGGCGGTCATCTCCTCGAAGGTCCAGCTCATGTTGGACAGCAGGTCGGACCCGACCCGCTCGCCGTTGACCTCGGCCGTCAGGGCCAGCCGCAGGAAGCCGTCGCCGTCACGGTACGGATCCAGTTCATCGGCGGTCACCAGATACGGGCCCAGCGTCGTGGCGGTGTCCTTCCCCTTGCAGGGGCCGAGGCCGACCTTCATCTCGGCGGACTGCAGGTCCCGCGCGGACCAGTCGTTGAGCACGGTGTAACCGACGATGTGCTCCCGCGCCTGCTCCGGGGTGAGGTCGCGGCCCTCGCGGCCGATGACCGCGGCCACCTCCAGCTCGAAGTCCAGTACGGAAGAGCCCGGCGGCACAGGGACGTCGTCGTGGGGCCCGAAGACCGCGTGGGGGTTGGTGAAGTAGTAGGTGGGCGCCTCGTACCACTGGGCGGGCACGCCGGCCGCACCGTCCACCGACCGGCGCACGCCCTCGACGTGCTCCTCGAAGGTGACGAAGTCCCTGATCGAGGACGGCTGGAGCGGGGACAGCAGCCGGACCTCGGAGACGTGCGGTCCGGGCGGCACGTCCAGGGCCGCGGCTCCGGCGGCGAGCAGGCCCGGCAGGCCGTCGGTGTCGCGGATCAGGTCCGTGAGCGAGGTGACTCCGGGCAGCGGGAACAGCGTGCCGTCGTCCTCGACGACGGCGACACGGTTCCGGTGCCGGTATGCGTAAGCGGCGAAGCGCATGAGGCGGCTCCCATACGGAGGAACGGGGGACGGGACACGGGACACGGGACCGGGCCGTCCGGGACGGAGAGAAGGCCCGTTGCCGGCCTCCTTCGGGGCTCCGGTCCCGTGGACCGGAGCCGGGAACGCGGCGGTGGCGGTCAGGGCGGACATGCTCCGCCGCGTTCCCGGGGATCGGACGGCCGGGGGCCGGACCGGCGGACCGGCGGGCCGGGGATTGGGCGGCCGGTGGCCGGACCGGCGGGGCGCCGGCCGGCGGACTAGACCGGCGGGGCGACGAAGCAGCCGCGGTCGGGGTCGTTGAACGACTCCTTGGCGACGAGCTCGTTCATCGGGTTGGCGGTGCCCCACTGGTCGGTGACCTCGGGCTGCGAGAAGTCGTAGACGTGCGGGTGCCAGGTGTCCTCGTCGAGCTCCTCCAGCTCGGTGGTGTACTCGACGGTGTTGCCGTGCGGGTCGAGGAAGTACGTGAAGGTGTTGTCCCCGGCCATGTGCCGGCCCGGACCCCAGATCTTCGTGTGACCGGCCCGCAGGACCCGGCCCGTGCCGCGCATGTACTCGTCGATGCCGCGCATCTCGAAGGAGATGTGGTGCAGCGAGGTGTGCGGGCCCTTCGCCAACGCCATCGAGTGGTGCTGGGAGCTGATCCGCATGAAGTGCATGACCTCGCCCATGTGCGGCGAGCTGAGGGTGTCGGACAGCTTGAAACCGAGGTGCCGCTCGTACCAGGCGCGGGTGCGGTCCAGGTCGGGGGAGTTGAGCACCACGTGCGACAGCTTGACCGGGATCGACTCCTTCTCCTCGATCTTGCGGTGCTTGCGGACCGCCACGTCGGCGGAGACCTCGATCGTGCGGCCGTCGACGTCGAAGAACCGGAAGCCGTAGCCGCCGCCGGGGGTGTCGACCGCGCCGGGCCGCGAGATCAGCCGCACGCCGCCGGCGAGCAGCCGCTCGGCGAGGGTGTCGACGTCGGCCGCCGTGGCGGCGCCGTACGAGACGAGGTCGAGGCGCTTCTCGTCGGCCTTGCGCAGCCGGACCACGTACTGCTCGGGGCTGCCCTCGGCGGCGAGGAAGGAGATGCCGGAGTCCTCGGCGACCTTGGTCAGGCCCCACACGCCGGCGTAGAAGTCGAGCTGCTTGTCGTAGTCGGGCACGGCGAGGTCGACGTGCCGCAGATGGGTGAGCAGGCGGGTGTTCGTCATGGGAAGCCTCCTCAGGCGGGGGAGAGGTGGAGCAGGGCGGCGGCATTGGCACCGCGGACGGCGTGGAAGCCGGCCTCGGACAGGCCTGCCGTACGCAGGGTGCCGACGGGGTCCGCGGACCCCATGTCGAAGGGGAAGTCCGAGCCGAGCAGCACCCGGTCCGCTCCGGCCGCCTCCACCAGCGCCCGCAGCACGGCAGGGTCGTGGACGAGGGAGTCGAAGTACAGACGCTTCAGGTAGCTGCTGGGGAGCTCGGCGCAGCCGGCGGACGCGTCGGTCCTGGCCCGCCAGGCGTGGTCGCTGCGTCCGATGTGGGTGGGCAGGTAGCCGCCGCCGTGGGCCGCGACGACCTTCAGACCGGGGTGCCGGTCGAGGACGCCGGAGAAGATCAGGTGCGAAAGGGCGACGGCGTTCTCGGTGGGCTGGCCCACGGTGTTGGACAGGTACCAGCGGTCCAGGCGCTCGTCCAGCGTGCAGCCGAACGGGTGCAGGAACACGACCGCCCCCGTCTCCTCCGCGCGCGCCCACAGCGGCTCGTACGCCGGATCGGACAGTTCCCGGCCGGGCGCGTGACTGGAGATCTCCACCCCGGCGAGCCCCTGAGCCAGGGCGTGGTCCAGGGCGGCGACGGTCTGTGCCGGGTGCTGGAGCGGGACCAGCCCCAGCCCCTTCAGCCGGCCGGGCGCCGCCGCGCAGTGCGCGGCGGTCGCCTCGTTGGCCAGTCGGCAGACCTTCTCGGCCGTGTCCGCGTCCGCCCAGTAGTGGTAGTGCGACGGGGAGGGGCTGACGAGCTGGACGTCGATGCCCTGGGCGTCCATCCGGGCGAGCCGGACGGCGGGGTCGGTCAGGGCCGGGACGCGGTCGCGGACCATGGGGCCGTTGACGGCGAGGGCGTCGGGCCCGTTGCGGCGGGCGTCGAGCGCCCTGGCCTCGGCATGCCCGGGCAGGCCCGCGACGAGCGCGTCGATCTCGGGCAGCAGGACGTGGGCGTGGACGTCCACGGTGGGCGCGGACACGGGGGGCCCGGTGGCGGCGGACGGGGTCACGGCAGTTCCCTGAGCATGGTCATGGTGCGGGCCATCAGGCCGGGCACGTCGGCGTCGCGGACGCCGTCGAGCTGCCACCGGCCGATCTGGACGGACGCCTCCACGACCGGACGGACCCGGGCGATCCGCCGCTCGTAGTAGCCCTGGAGCAGTGCGTCGTCCCACTCGTCGGTCTCGGTGAGCATCTGTACGAGGACCCAGGAGTCCTCCAGCGACAGCGCGGCGCCCTGCGCCATCGTGGGCGGGCAGCAGTGCGCGGCGTCCCCGACGAGCACGACCCGCCCGCGGTGCCAGGCCCCTTCGACCAGCAGCCGGTCGAACCACGTGTAGTTGACCTTCGCCGGGTCGGTGATGGTGGCCGTGATCTCCGGCCACGCGCCTCCGTAGGCCGAGGCGAGGCGCACCATCTCCTCGGCGTAGGACTCAGGGGGTATGGAGGAGCGGTCGCGGTTCTTCTCCACGACGTACGCGTACAGGGTGCTGTCGCTGGTGGGGCAGTAGCCGGCGATGTACGCCGGGCCGCCGTAGGCGAGGTCGGTGTGCTGGACGCCGGCGGGGCGCGGGGCGGCGACGCGCCAGATGGCCATGCCGGTCGGCTCGGGCTTGTCGGTGATCCCGATCTGCGCGCGGGTGGCGGACCCCAGGCCGTCGGCGGCGATCACCAGGTCGTAGCGGTGCTCGCCGCCGTCGCTCAGGCGGACCGTGACGCCGGTGGCGTCCTGGTCCAGGACTGTGGCGGTGGTGCCCAGGCGGACGGTCGCGCCGCTCGCCCGGACGGCGTCGATCAGGATCTGCTGGAGCCGGGGGCGCTGCATGCCGACGGTGGCGGGCAGGTCGTCGCCACCGGTGCGCAGATCGCGCTGGACGTGCAGGACGGTGCCGTCGGGTGCGGTGATGCCGACCGATCCGAAGGGGAAACCGGACGCCTTCACCTCCTCCCAGACGCCGAGTTCGCGCAGGACGCGCAGGGCGTTGCCCTGGAGGGTGATGCCGGAGCCTGCGGTGGCGTTCCAGTCGTCCTTCGCCTCGACGAGGTCGACGTCGACCCCGGCGCGACGCAGCAGGATCGTGGCGGCGTTGCCGGCCGCTCCGCCGCCGACGACCAGGACTCTGCGGGGTGTGCTGCTCATGGGGAACTCCCTTGTTCCTCGGGCTTGTTCCTCGGGCTGGGTGGGTCCCGGGACTACTTGACGGCGACGGGGCTGACGGGGGATCCGACGGCGCCGGTGATGGGCAGGGGGGCCGCGGTGAGCCAGAACTCGTACACGCCGTCGGCCGCGCAGTCCTCGGCCAGCGCCTCGAAGTCCCACATCTCGCCGATCAGCAGGCCGATGTGCGGGATGACGACCTGGTGGAGCGGCTGGAAGGCGTGGTCGAACTCGTTGGGCCGCACCTCGAAGCCCCAGGTGTCGGTCGCGATCGCGGCGATCTCGCTGCGGTGCAGCCAGGACGCGGTGGTGAACGACAGGCCGGGGGCCGCGCCTCCGGCGTAGTCGCCCCAGCCGTCCCGCCGTACACGGGCGAGCTGCCCGGTCCGTACGAGGACGATGTCCCCGCGCCCGACCGTGACGCCGTGGGCCTCGGCGGCGGCCGTCAGGTGCTCCTCGGTGATCGCGAAACCGTCGGACAGCTCGCCGTCCTCGCCGGCCGTGCGGCCGACGTCGAGGAGCACGGCGCGTCCGGCGACGTGCGGGGCCATGTGCTCGATGCCGGTGACCAGGTCGCCCTCGGAGGTCACGACCTGCTCGGCGGGCCGGCCGTTCCACGCCTTGCCGTGGTCGAAGATGTGGCCGAGGCCGTCCCACTGGGTGGAGCACTGGAGCGGCATCGCGATCACGTCGTCGGCGCCGCCGATGCCGTGGGGGAACCCCTGGTTGCCCAGCGCCGCGTCCGTCCCCGTGTCCAGCATGGTGTGGACGGGGTTGGTGCGCCGCCGCCAGCCCTTCTGCGGACCGTTCATGTCGAAGCGCTGGGAGAGCGAGAAGCTGACGCCCCGCCGGACGAGCGCGGCGCCCTCGCGGCGCTTGGCCTCGTCCAGGAAGTTCACGGTGCCGAGGCGGTCGTCCTCGCCCCAGCGGCCCCAGTTGGAGCACTTCTCGGCGGCCCGGGCGATCGACCCCTCGGGATCGGTGCGGTTCACGCCTTCCCCTCCGCGACACATCGGGTGCGCTGGGTGCCCAGGCCGGTGATGGCGGACTCCATGACGTCGCCGTCGCGCAGCAGCCGGCCCCAGTGCATGCCGTTGCCGGCGGGGGAACCGGTGAGCACGAGGTCGCCGGGCAGGAGCTGTGCGCTCCGGGAGGCGTAGGCCACCATGCGGGCAACGCCGAAGATCATGTCCTCGGTGGACTCGTCCTGCATGACCTCGCCGTTGAGCTTCAGCGTCAGCCGCAGGTCGCGGGTGTCGCCGACGGACTCGGCCGGCACGATCCACGGACCGAGCGGGGTGAAGCCGGGGGCGTTCTTGCTGCGCAGCCAGTCCGTGCCGATCTGCGGCATGTCCCTGCGGAACACCGTCGCCCGGTCGGTCAGATCGTTGGCGATCGTGTAACCCGCGACGTACTCCAGAGCCTCTTCGACGGACACCTGGTACGCGGGCCGGCCGATCACCGCGGCGAGCTCCAGCTCCCAGTCCGGCTTCTCCGCCCACGCCGGAAGCGTGACGTCGTCGTACGGGCCGGTGACCGAGCTCGGGAGGCCGATGAACACGTACGGCAGGTCCTCGGCGGCCCGCCGGTCCATGATCTCCGCCGCCTCCGCGCGCCGCTCCTCCTCGGGACGCTCGTCGCCCGGCGCCCGGTGCGCGACGTGCAGGTCGATGACGTGCTGCCGGTAGTTGGCGCCCGACTGGAAGACCTGCCGCGGCTCGACGGGGGCAAGGACCCTGAAATCCGACAAGGGACGCCGGTCGGGCCCGGTTTCGGCGGCGAGCTCCCTCAGGCGGGGGAGTACCGCAGGCCACTCCTCCAGCAGGCCGCGCATCGTCAGCGCCGGGTCGGCCAGGGCCCCCCGCAGGTCGAGCACCTGCCCCTCACGGTCGACAAGGGCGGGGAAGGCAGGGCCGTCAGCGGCCGAGAGAGTGCCGAGGGCGAAAAGCCCGGCAAAAAGACCAGAAGCGGATACAGGTTTCACCGACATGTCCTCCTGATTGCGGTGG
Source organism: Streptomyces sp. NPDC035033 (assembly GCF_040636735.1). Taxonomy (NCBI): domain Bacteria; kingdom Bacillati; phylum Actinomycetota; class Actinomycetes; order Kitasatosporales; family Streptomycetaceae; genus Streptomyces; species Streptomyces sp. NPDC035033. Next base: position 44,158 of record NZ_JBEZUZ010000035.1, read on the forward strand.
GACTAATCTGGACCCGCATCGCGCGATCAGGGAAATAGATTCCATGGATACGTGTAATCCATGGAACGAATAACAGCTGCTCGACCGTTCTTGAGGGGACTCGGCGTCTTGAATCTGGCCCGCTTGGATCTCAACCTCGTCGTCGCCCTGCGCGCCCTGCTCGAGGAACGCAACGTGACCAGGGCAGGGCAACGCGTCGGCCTCAGTCAGCCCGCGATGAGCGCCGCCCTGGCCAGGCTGCGCAGGCACTTCGACGACGAGCTTCTTTCCCGGTCGGGGAGCCAGTACGAACTCACCGCGCTCGGCCAGGTCCTCCTCGACCGCACCGCCACCGCCTACGACGTCCTCGAACGGCTCTTCACCAGCCAGGCCGCCTTCGACCCGGCCACCGAGACCCGGGAGTTCCGCCTCGTCTCCTCCGACTACGCCGTCGACGTCTTCGGTGTCGAACTCGCCCGCGCCGTGCACCAGGAGGCGCCGGGCATCCGCCTGCGCCTCACCCGCACCCCCGCCACCGTCGTCGACGACACCGAGAGTCTGCTCAGCGCCACCGACGGCCTGCTGATGCCCCACGGTGTCATCAGCGGCTTCCCCGCCACCGACCTCTACGACGACCGCTGGGTCTTCGTCGTCGCCGACGACCACCCCGACGTCGGGGACCGCCTGACCCGCCAGGACCTCGCCCGTCTGCCCTGGGTCACCTATCAGCGCACCTACGACGCCCCCGCGGTCCGCCAGCTCGGCATGCTCGGCATCGAACCGCGCGTCGAGGTCTCCGTCGACAGCTTCCACGCCCTGCCCGCTCTCGTCGCCGGCACCCGCCGCATCGCCCTCGTCCAGGCCCGCCTCGCCCACCGCCTCGCGCCCCTCGGCGGCGTACGCGTTCTCGAACCGCCCTACGAGGCCGTTCCCCTGCGCGAGGCCCTCTGGTGGCACCCGGTCCACACCCACGACGCCGCCCACGCCTGGCTCAGGGACATCGCGGCCGAGGTGGGTCGCCGCATGGCCGATACGCCTGTCTGAGGTCCGCCTTCCCGCTCCCGGAGGCGCCACGGGCAAGACGGCCCGCCTCGACCGGCGCGCATTCATCCGATGGATCGGACCCATCGGGAACGCGGATGACCCGGGGGATGGGCAGTTCGTTCATCGGCACGCATAGTCGAGGCACATCCACCCCGTCCGCACCCGCCCGGGCGCGTCGTCTCCGGCGGGGGACCCCGCCGTTGCCTTGGAGCGTCCTCATGTCCGCCCCCCTCGTACCGCCGCCCGCCGGTCTCGTCCGTGGCGCCGCGCCGGCCGGCCGCCTTCCCGCCGCCGTACTCATGACCGGCAGCTGTCTGCCCGTCCTCGGCGCGGTCCTGCTCGCCCCCGTGCTGCCCCGCATGCAGGACCACTTCGGCAGCGTGCCGGGAAGCGCGGCCCTGGTCCCCGTCGTGCTCACCGTCCCCGCGCTCGCCCTCGCCCTGCTCGCCCCCTTCGCCGGGATGATCGTCGACCGGCTCGGCCGCAAGCGCCTGCTCGTCGTCGCCACCGTCCTCTACGCCCTGTTCGGGACGACTCCCCTCTGGCTGGACTCCCTCCACGCCGTCCTGGTCAGCCGCGTCCTCGTGGGCGTCGCCGAAGCGGCGATCATGACCGCCTGCACCACCCTCATCGGCGACTACTACAGCGGCGAACTCCGCGACCGCTACCTGGCCCTGCAGACCATGTGTGCCTCCGCCTCCGCCACGCTCTTCTTCGTCCTCGGAGGAGCCCTGGGAGCCGCCGACTGGCGCGCCCCCTTCTGGCTCTACGCCGTCGGCCTGCTCATCGCCCCCGTCATGGCCCGCGTCCTTCCCGCACCCCTCCCGCCGCAGCCCGGATCCGAGGCGGAGGAACCGCTCCCGCGGCGCCCGTTCCCCGTCCGGCGCATGGCAGGAGTCTGTCTCCTCACGGTCTTCGGCGCCGTCGTCTTCTACACCGTCCCCGTCGAGATGGCCTATCTCCTGGACGACCTGGGGACCGACTCCCCCGGCGCCATCGGCGCCGTCACCGCCGTGGCCAGCGCCGCCACCGTCCTCGGCTCCGTCCTGTTCACCCGCCTCGCCCAGCACCACCGCCACCGCCTGCCCGCCCTGCTCGCACTGTGCGCCGCCGGCTTCCTGCTGATGGGTTTCGCCGACACCCTCCCCCTCCTGATCGCCGGAGCCGTCGTCAACTGCGTCGGCACCGGCCTGCTGCTGCCGTCACTGGTCACCCGCGCCATGTCCCTCCTGGACTTCGCCGACCGCGGTCGCGGCATGGGCCTGTGGACCGCGGCCTTCTTCCTCGGCGAATTCCTCTGCCCCCTGGTCCTGCTGGCCGGCAAGGAGCCGGCGGGCAGCCTCGCCTCCGCCGTCGCCCTCCTCGGCGTGGCCACCGCGGCCCTCGCCGCGGCGCTCATCCCGACCGCCCGCCGCCCCGCACTCACCGGCCCGCCCGGAAGCGTGCACCAGTGATCCCGACGAAACGCTGCGCAAGAAGACCACCACCCGCTGGGGTGAGGCGAAGCCGACGATTCGTTTCCACCGGCAGAGCACGTTCTCTAACTGATCGTTTCAGAATGCCGCCCTGCGAAGACGCTTGCGGCCCATGGAACAATCCCCTTCAACCACGGGCTCAGGGGGATGACGACGTATGGAACGGGTTGGGGACGCACGGGGGCTCGTGCTCGGCTACGTCGACGCTCTGAACGCAATCGACGCGGCCATGAGGGCGGCGATCCCTTCGCTTGAGCGACTCGCAGATGTCCTCGGCCTGGTCCGTTCGCACCGGATCATCAACCGGAGTGGGCAGGCCGGCACCTACTCCTACTCGGTGCATGGGGCCGGGTGCCGCTTCGTCAGCGACAACGGCACCGAGATCGATGTGGACTTCGCACCCGACGGGAGCGAGATCTTCGACCTCTGGCGGCTGCGCTGGTACGGGCTGAGCCTGCCGGAGCCTCTTGACGTCACGGATCAGGACCTGCGGACCGCCGTGCGGTCCCTGCAACCGCTTCTGACCGAGGTGCGACCGGGCTGGTTCAGTGTCGCCAGCTGATCGCTTCAGGACGAGGTGCGCAGGCGCCGCAGGCATATGAGGCTGCAGGCAAGTTCGAGCAGGCTCTGGTGGAGATCGGTGCGTCGTTCGTAGCGGGTGCGGAGCCGTTTGAACCGGTGCAGCCAGGCGAAGGCACGCTCGACGACCCAGCGCACCTTGCCCAGTCCTGAACCATGAGCGACCCCGCGTCGGGCGATCATCGGCTTGGTGCCGCGTTTCCACAGCAGGCGGCGGTACTTGTCGAAGTCGTAGCCCCGGTCGGCGTATAGCCGTCGGGGTCTGTGGTGGGGTCGTCGCAGTCCCCGGATCGACGGGACGGCGTCGAGGAGCGGCAGGAGCTGGGTGACGTCGTGCCGGTTGCCACCGGTGAGCGTGACGGCGAGCGGGGTTCCGTGGCGGTCGACGATCAGGTGGTGCTTGGAACCGGAACGCGCGCGGTCGACGGGCGAGGGGCCGACGTGATCCCCTCTTTGAGAGCCCGGACGTGGGACCCGTCCACGGAGCAGCCGTCCAGGCCCAGTAGGCCGGCGCGACGAAGCTCGGTCAGCAGGGCGGCGTGCAGGCGCGGCCAGACACCCGCCTCGGTCCAGTCCCGCAGTCGGCGCCAGGCCGTCACCCCGGAACAGCCCACTGCCTCCGCGGGAACGTCACGCCACGCGACACCGGCCCGCAGTACGTACATGCCGCCGGCGAGCGCCACTCGATCGGGAACCCGCAGCCGCCCCGGGTGGCGATGGCGCCGTTCGGGGGCGGGCGGCAGCAGCGGGGCCACCCGCTCCCACAGGCCATCCGAAACAAGATCAGCACGCAAGCCGGACACCCTGCCGACCAAGATCGCCGAGCGCAAGGCCCACGGCTCAACTCATTCTGAAACGATCAGTAACTGGCGAGCCCCCCTTCGAGGGCAGCGGCATCCGGAGCGGCGGCGTGGGCAGTGGCGTTCGGTGGGCTCGGCAGTGACGGTCTTCGCGATCAGGCGACAGATATCGCGCTCCGGCGCAGACCGGAGCCCCAGGTCGGGGCGCCGCACCACCCCCTTGAATCGAACAGGAATATGATTCCAGGGTGCGCGGGAACGACGTCCCGGACGGCTTCCCCGACGACCTGAAGAAGGCGCAGGCCGAGCTGCGCCGCGCACGCGCCGCCTACCGGGCCCTGTGCGAGTCCCTTCCGTGGTCCGTGGAGCCGGCGGCCGGGTGGCCCGGAGCCGAGCACCCCCACACCCACGAGATCACCGCCGGCCGTAAGGACAGCCCCGGCTACACCCCCGAGCAGGCCGTCCGGGAGAAGGAGCTGCTGGACCGGGTCCGGGAGCTGTCGATCGCGGTGTCCACCCACCCGTACTGGGACACGGTGGAGCGCGGACCGAAGCGGGTCGAGGAGCGCATGCGGCTGAAGAACCACCCTGCCGTCCTGGCCCTCCTCGACGACGCCGCCCCGGCAGCGTGAGACACCGGCGGACCGGCCATGGTGAGTGACCGGTCCACCCCCGGGCCGGTCACTCACCACAGCCGCCCGCCACTTACCACCGCGCTTACCACCGCAGGTCAGAGCCCTGCGGCGAAGTATCCAGAGCGGCTCACCACGTACTCGGCAGACGAAACGGACGTGCCGGGCCGAGGGCGGCCGTGCCGTAGCGGGCGATGGCTCCGGGTGGAGAAGGCCGGCCCGCCCGGCGCGCACGGCGTGCCGCTGCCGATGGTCGAGCAGGCCGCCGTGATGGATCTGGTGAGCGCCGGTACCGAAGTCGCCGCGCAGTGGCGGGCCGATCCGCAGGCGGCGGCCGCCCTGGTGCGCGAGCCGGCGGCCGGCGGCGAACTCTCCGTGGACGAGATCCTCGACGAGGCGGTTGACGCCGCGGTGCTGACCGGCCTGCCGGCGCTGTACGAGGCGCGCACCGCACCGGACCCGAGCGCAGCGGCCGAGTTCTGTCTGGACGCCGTCCCCCGCATCGCGCTCGCGGCCGCCCTGGCCTCAGCCGGCGTGGGCTGATCGCCAGAACACGCGCCGGTACAGAGCCAGGGCGCCAAGCCAGAAAGCCGGACGGGGCGCGCGGCGGCACAGACATGCGTTCCGGGAAGCCGTGGTAAGCGGCACTCACCATGGTGAGTTCGGCCTCCAACCTGATAGGTCGGCCCCCTGTTTTCCCAGGTGGACGGGCCTGCTGATAGGGGAACCTGATAGGAGCTCGGCCCGGACTTACCACGGGGCGGGGAGCGGGGGTGAGTTCATCGACGCGAACCGGAGCCGGCTCTTCGGCGAACTCGGGAGCCACCTTCCGAACCTCAAGACGGCAGCAGAAAGGGGTATCTGGCCAGCTCGGGCCGTTGCTGTCTGCGGGCAGGACCCGGCTGAGGTGGCTCCAAAACTCGGCGGAGAGGTGGCTCCCGTTGACCTTGATGAACTCACCCCTGGTCCGTCTGAGCCGTTCCCGAGAGCCGGCCCGGGCCCGGCGGAGGCGCGCCTGGAGTTCGTCCTCCCCTTCCACCTGTTCAACCGCGCGAGGCCGGAAAAGGAGGGGTGCTCCGGGCACGCCTACCGCAGCCCGCGGTAGGTCTGGCCGCGAGGAAGGTTTTCGGCCCGGGCCGTGGCCGGGACGGGCTATCCGACTACCGCAACGCATCCTTCAGTTGCATACCGAGGGCGCCGACTTCCTGCCAGGCGTCTACCGCAGCCGCCCGGATTCAGGAGGACCGTGATGTCTCTAGACCCCTATGCCGTTGTTCTGTTGGTGGTGCTGTGCACGGCGATCGTCTGCGCGACGGTCGTGTGTGTCGTGGCGCTGCTGCGCGCCGATCGGGCCGAGATCGCTTTGGTGGTCCGGGCGTTGCCGGAGCTCGCCGCGACGCTCGCGCGGCGCCGGCGCCGTTGACCGCCAGGCCGTGCGCCCGGACGTCTTGCTACCGCGCGCCGGTCGGCATCCGTCACCATGGGGTGGTCCTGGAGTCCGGCGTCTCGGGCCGCGGCTGCAAGAGGGCTCTGTCCGTACCCGCTCGTCAGGTCGTCCCGTGCGGTCGCGCGCGGGACGGGACCAGCCGGCCGTGGTAAGCGGCACTCACCATGGTGAGTTCGGCTTTCGACCTGATAGGTCCGACCCCTGTTTTCCCAGGTGGATGGGCCTGCTGATAGGGAACCTGATAGGCCTTCGGCCCGGACTCACCACGGGGTGGAGAGCGAGGTTGGCCGGCGGATCTGTCCGGTGCCTCGCCCCTGAGCGGCCTCCGGCCGGCCCTCCTCTCCACTGGGTTCATTCCACGCTTGTCCAACGCCTTCGCCTGGACCGAGGTGGCGGCAGCAGCCCGGGGGAGGGAGCGGCCGGCCCGTTCCGGTCCAGGGTCGCGGGGCGGTGGTTCCCCGTGACGGAGGTCGCGACGTCGTGCTCTGCGGAGGCCCCGGCGGCCGGCTCGCCCGTCCACCGGGCTGTCCTTTGACCGTCTGGGGCGTGACCGACCGGGGCGTGGTCGAGTTGGCCGGGTATGAGTCTCGACTTCCTCGGCCGTCCAGCCGCCCGCCAACACGATCACGGCCGTCTGCCGCTTGTGCTCGTAGATGGGCCCGACGCACTGGATCGCCACGCCCCTGCCCGACGTCCTCGCGGCCGTCAGTGTCCACGTCCGTGAGGAGCACCCGCACGCCGGGGCCCAGGAGTCGCGTCCGAAGCTGTTCGAGGGGTTCGTCCACGGGCTCACGGAGGAGACTCGGATCCGGGTGAATGCCGCGCGGGCGCTGGACCCGTACGGCACCGGCGAGGCGTGCCCGCCCGACTGCGCCTGCGGCCGGTAGCGGCTCGCGCCACCGAGGACGCCGGCCGCCCGCCTGTGCCGGAGGGCGGCAGGACCAGGTGGTCGGCGTGCGGCCTCGCCGGAGACCGCGCGGTCTGTCCTGGGCCTGCCCGGGCCGTTCTAGCGGGCAGGTTCCATGCCGGCGGGGCTGGAGTTCGGGAGGGTGCCCCTCACCTCAAATTGTGGTCTAATAGATATTAAGAGTGAGGGTGGGCAACCCCTCGTTCTGTGGGCTCGTGTTCCGGGCCCGGACGTTTCCCTTCACCATCGAGGAGAGCACCTCATGACCAGTGCCAGCGAGGCCCGTTCCCGGGCCCGCCGGGCCCGGGAGTACGCGGACCGGCTTGCCGCCGAAGCCGAGCAGCGCAGCGACCGCGCGTCCGGCATGTACGGCCGGTTCGAGCACGGGCAGCCCCTGCTCGTCGGCCACCACTCCTACCGGTCCGCCGTCCGCGCCCGCGCCCGCGCCGACGCCGCGGTCAGGCGCGCGGTCGAGGCCCGCGCTCAGGCCGGGCGTGCCCGGGACAAGGCGGCCCGTCTCCAGGCCGAGGCGGACATGGCCGGGCGTCTTCAGGGCCGCGGCCGCGCCTGGACGCCCGCCGACTTCCGCGCCGGCGACGTCGTCGAGGTCCGCGTCTCGCGTACCCGCACCGACCTCTACCGGGTCAAGCGGGTCAACAGGGCCTCGCTGACGCTCCAGGGGCCGGGCGGCGGTTTCGACGACCCGCGCCGCCCCTACGACCGGGTCCTGGCCCGGATCCGCGACGGGGTGCGCGTCACGGACCCCGCCACCCTGACCTGACCCACACCGTGGCCCGTCCCGTGCCCTGACGGGCGAAGCGCTCTGCGGGCCGGCCGCCGCGCGCGGCCGGCCCGGAAGGAGACATGAAAGTGGGCCCGGCGCACAAGGGCAACGGCGCCGGACCCGGTGTTCCCCTTCACGAGGAGACAACCCCATGCTAGACGACCCGCCCGGCCTCGACCCCGACCTGCCCCAGCCCTACGACGTGGTCTATCTGCGCCCCGGGAACCGGTTCGGTATCGACCCGGCCGTCCCGCTGAGTGTCGCCGACTTCGGTCCCGCCGATGACGTCTGGGAGCTGTACCACCAGGAGCAGCATCCCGGTTTCTGGGACTGGACCGCGGGCGCGAGCGCCGCTGACATCTCCATGGTCGTCCGCCACGGCACCCACAGCGCGCGATCATGGACCCTGCCCCAGCCTGCCGAGGAGAACCAGTGATCAGCATCGACGGCCGCGACGTGCTGTCGCGCCAGGACATCCACAACCGCTACGGCTACGCCATGAGCGCGCTGGAACGCTGGTGGGCCGCCCGCGAGACCAACGGCCACCCCGACCCGATCCCCACCAAGATCGGCGGTGTCATGTTCTGGGACGCCGAGGAATGGGAGGGGTGGGACCGGCGCCGGCTCAACCCCGAGGTGCCGGCGAACCTGCGCAGCCGTGACGACCTCATCCGGGAGCACCACGTCAGCCGGGCGAAGCTCGCCTCCCTGTGGGCTGATCGCGCCACCAACGGCCACCCGCCGGCCACCCGGATCGGCCGCACCCAGTACTGGGACGCCCAGGAGTGGGCCGACTGGTACGCCCGGCAGCAGGGTTCGGCCCGCTCGATCCGCACCGAAGTCGACGAGGAGGCCGCGGCGGGCGATCCCGAGGAACTGATCGGCTCCTCCGCCTTCGCGCGGATCCTCGGGCACCGTGACCACAGCTGGGTCGCCAAGGCCGTTGTGGCGCCGCCCCCGGGTTTCCCCGAGCCGGCCGACTGGGGCGACCCCGTCGCCCGCAAGCGTCCGAAGTGGCGCCGCGCAGATGCCGTCACCTACGCCACCACCCGCAAGGACATCACCGCCGCCCAGCCCGTCCGCCGCCGCCGCACCGGCAGCACCAACAGCCAGCCCTACCCCTACCACGGCGACCCCCGCCTGGCCCTCGCCCGCGAGGTCCTCGCCCAGCACCCCGACGCCACCCAGACCGAACTGATCGAACGCCTCAGCCGGCAGTCCGACCAGCCCACATCCCGCAGCTCCTGGCGCAACATCATCCTCACCGCCCGCGAACACCCCACCGACACCGACACCGGTGCCGGTCCGGACGCGGGGGAGTAGACCCATGGTGATCAGGTCGGTCGGCGAAGCGCTGGACCAGATGCTGGACAAGGTGTTCACCCGCAAGCCCCCGCGGTCCGCGGGCGCCCAGATGCGGTTCCTGGTCAAGCAGCTCAAGGGCACCCAGGCCGTCGCGCGGCTGCTGGGGATCTCCCAGCGCACCGTCGAGCGGTACGTGAAGGACCAGATCAAAAACCCCCGCCCCGCCCTCGCCGGGCGGATGGCCGGGGAAGTCCGCAAGCGGTGGCAGCCCAAGGTACGCGAGCGGGCGAAGCAGGCGGCCGGATGGCCGGGGAAGTCCGCAAGCGGTGGCAGCCCAAGGTACGCGAGCGGGCGAAGCAGGCGGCCGCGACCAGTCAGGGCCTGATGATCGACGTCCGCGCGAGCCTCGGCTACGCCGCCCCGGCCGGCACCACCGACGAGGCCCGCGAGCGCCACCTCACCCTCGGCCTGCCCCCGCACCACGCCGGACGGATCTTCGACGCCCAGGAACGCGGCGGTGAGCGGCAGATGCGCCAGGCGGTCGCCGACGCGCTGAAGGAGGTCTACTTCCAGCAGCGCGGCACCCGGGCGGCGAGCCTGGAGGAGGTCCGCATGCTCAACGTCGAGCACATCGAGTTCGACCTGTGACCAAGGCACACGCCGGCGGCGCCGGCAGTGGAAACGGCGCCGGGATTTCCCAGCGAATCTTCTGGACCGAAACGATTCGGATAGGGCCACGATGAGGATGAGAAAACTTTTGATCGCCGCCGTCGGGGTGGTGGCCGCGGGATGTGGGGCGGCCCTCGCCTTCGGGTGGGGTCCGTTCGCCCCCGGCACCATTACCGCGGACCGGCTGGCGGGAGCCTGGAAGGGCCCCGACGGGGAGTCCCTGGAGTTCCGCGAGGACGGAACGTTCTGCGCGGCCGGTTTCCCGATCGAGAGGTCCCCGGAACAGCGGGTCGACACCTGCGGCACGTGGTCGTTCAGCGACGACCACGGCACCGACCAGGGCATCGACCTGGACTTCACGAAGCCGTCGTACGCCATGATCGGCATGGTGCGGGTCTCCGGGCCCGAGGGCCGTGATGGCCTCTACGTCGAGTGGAACGTCGACGACGCATCCGATCGCCTGGAACTGCACAGAGCCTCCTGAGCCGGACCTGGACCCGGACCCGGAGCCGACGGCGATTCTGCCGTCGCCCCCCTTCCGGCGTCTCCGGCGCCGGGCAGACTACTGCCGAACATCTGCGCGCAGGCACACAGGGCTGGAAAGCCGTCTACCACCCCGACACCAAGAACGAGGGCGATACCTTCACCGAGTTCTGCCGGTCCACCGACCCCTGACCCGCGACCCCGCTTCCGAAGGAGACATGGGCCCGTGAGCACGACGATCCATCTGCGGGAGCACCAGAAGACCGGTCTGGACGCGATCCAGGCGTGGCTCGGCTGGCCCCACCTGCGGGTGCCGCGGCCGGCGGGGGAGCGGGCGACGTACGTCTCGGCGACCGGATCGGGCAAGACCATCACGGCCGCGGCCGCCGCCCGGCAGTTCTTCCCCGCGGGCCGGGTCCTGGTCATGGTCCCCACCCTCGACCTCCTCGCCCAGACCGCCGCCGCGTGGCGACGGGTCGGCCACACCGCCCCGATGGTCGCCGTCTGCTCCCTGGAGGGCGACGAGGCCCTCACCGAGCTCGGGGTGCGCACCACGACGAATCCGATCCAGCTCGCCCTGTGGGCCGGCAGCGGGCCGGTGGTGGTGTTCGCGACGTACGCCTCGCTCGTCGACCGCGACGACCCCGAGGACTTCACCGGCACCGCGAAGGTCCGCGGCCCGCTGGAGGCGGCGCTGGCGGGCGGGGTGCGGATGTACGGGCAGCGGATGGACGGTTTCGACCTGGCGGTGGTCGACGAGGCCCACGGCACGGCCGGCGACGCGGCCCGCCCATGGGCCGCGATCCACGACAACACCCGCATCCCCGCGGCTTTCCGCCTCTACATGACCGCCACCCCGCGGATCCTGGCAGCCCCCCGCCCCGGCGCCGACGGCGAAGAGACGCCGATCGTGTCGATGGTGAGCGACCCGGGCGGGGTCTACGGGGAGTGGATTCATGAGCTGGGTCTGGCGGAGGCGATCACCCGGGAGATCCTGGCCGGGTTCGAGATCGACGTCTTGGAGATCCGCGACCCCGACCCGATGCTCGTCCTTTCCGAGGAGGCGCTGCGCGGCCGCCGGCTCGCCCTGCTGCAGACCGCGCTGCTGGAGCATGCCGCCCGCCACAACCTCAAGACCGTCATGACCTTCCACCACCGCGTCGAGGAGGCCGAGGCGTTCGCCGCCCAGCTTCCCCGGACCGCGGCCGAGCTCTACGCGCACGAACCCAGCCTCGACGCGCTGGCCGCCGCGGAGAAGATGCCCGAATCGTCGATCGAGGCCCGCCTCTACGACCTCGACCCCGGCCGCCACGTCCCGCCCGGCCGGGTGTGGTCGGCGTGGCTGTGCGGCGAGCACAAGGTCACCGAGCGCCGCGAAGCGATCCGGCAGTTCGCCAACGGCATCGACGCCACCGGCCACCGCGTCCACCGCGCCTTCCTCGCCTCCGTCCGCGTCCTGGGCGAAGGCGTCGACATCACCGGCGAACGCGGCGTGCAGGCGGTCTGCTTCGCCGACACCCGCGGCTCCCAGGTCGAGATCGTCCAGAACATCGGCCGCGCCCTGCGCCCCGACCCCGACGGCACCGCCAAGACCGCCCGGATCCTCGTCCCTGTCTTCCTCCAGCCCGGCGAGGACCCCGAGGACATGGTCGCCTCCGCCTCCTACGAACCCCTCGTCGCCGTCCTGAACGGCCTGCGCGCCCACTCCGAACACCTCGTCGCCGACATCGCCTCCCGAGCCCTCTCCCGCCGCGAAGAACACCGCGCGATCCACATGCAGCGCGACGAGGACGGCAACATCGTCTCCGTCACCGGCGCCGAGCAGGACCAGGAGGGGGAGGCTGGCGAGGAGAGCGTGGCGCAGGCCGCCGGGTCCGCCCTGCTGCACTTCGCCGGCCCGCGCGACCCGGCCACCATCGCCGCCTTCCTGCGCACCCGCGTCTACCAGCCCGAGTCCCTGGTGTGGCTGGAGGGCTACCAGGCCCTGCGCCGCTGGCGCGCCGAACACAACATCGAGGGCCTGTACGCCGTCCCCTACGACACCGTGACGACCCTCGCCACCGCCGGCGGGATGAAGGAGTTCCCGCTGGGCCGCTGGGTCCACCAGCAGCGCAAGAGCCACCGTGCCGGCACTCTGGAGTCCCACCGCAAGACCCAGCTGGACGCCGAGGGCATGGTCTGGGAACCCGGCGACGAGGCATGGGAGACCAAGCTCGCCGCCCTGCGCTCCTACCACCGTGCCCACGGCCACCTCGCCCCCCGCCAGGACGCGGTATGGGGCGAGACCGACCAGGACACCATCGCGATCGGCCGGCTGATCGCCAACCTCCGCCGCCCAGGCGCCCTCGGCAAAGACCCCGACCGCGCCGCGACCCGCGCGGCACAGCTCGCCGAGATCGACCGCGACTGGAACTGCCCCTGGCCGCTGGACTGGCAGCGCCACCACCGCGTCCTGGCCCGCCTCGCCGCCGACGAACCCGACGGAAAGCTGCCCGACATCACCCCCGGCGTCGTCCACGACGGCGACGACCTCGGCCGCTGGATCACCCGCCAACGCCGCGCCTGGCCGGACCTCTGCGACGAACAGCGCGCCCGCCTGGCCGCCCTCGGCATCTCCCCGCCCGCCGAACCGGCACCCGCCACCCGGCAAGCGGCAAGGGAGGGGAAGATGCCGGCGGCCTTCCGCCGCGGCCTGGCCGCCCTCGCCCAGTTCACCACCCGCGAAGGCACCGGCGCCGTCCCCGCCCGCGGCCACACCGAGACCCTCCTCGTCGACGGCGAACAGCACGAGCACAAGCTCGGCATCTGGTACGCCAACACCAAACAGCGCCGCGACAAGCTCACCCCTGTCCAGCGCGCCGCGCTCGCCGACCTCGGCGTCACCTGGGCCTGAACGGCCCTGGCCGGCCCCGCCCGCACACGAACGACTGGCCGCGGCTGCGTGGCCCGCCACCCGGCCCTCCGCCTCTCCCGGCGGAGGACCGGCCCCGTTCCGGCTGCGGCACTCCGGCCGCTTCATCAGCCGGCCGCGCCAGCACGTGGAAGGCCTCCCACCGCAGTCAGGTGGGGGGCCTTCCACGTGCTGAGGGGCGTCCGTGGTCCCTCTCACGGGTGAACCTTCCCCTCGCGTACGCGTGCGCGGTTTGTGCGGTCCGTCTCCAACTCCCCCTGGAAATCCGGCTATTGACATGAACCGGGATGTTTCGTCATGTTTCGGGCGCAGCCCGGTGGTCGGGCCGTGATCCGAGAGGAGCGAGACATGCGTGAGACGTACGACGAGCAGCAGGCGGCGGGCCGGCTGCGGGTGTCGGTGGCGGCGTGGCGGTGGGCGACCGCCTCAGGTGTGGTTCCGGCCGCCGACGCCGGACCGGGCCTGTGGTCGCGGGCCGTGGTGGAGAGCGCGGACGCGGAGGCGGTCCGCGCGGCACTGCCGGGTCCGGCGGGCGCCTGGACAGCGGCGGAACAGCTGACCGCGGCGCTGGGTGACCCGCTGCCGCGCTGCCGGCCGCGGGTGACCCCGGCCGCGATCGGCCACCTCGTCCGCGCCGGTCTCCTCGCCTACCTCGGCGGTGACCCGGCCCACCCGGACGTGCACCCCGATCAGGTCGCCGCCCTCGCCCGCCGCCGGGACCTGCCCGCGCTCCTCGACCGCCACGTCCCCCTCGGCCCCGACCAGGCCGCCGTCCGCCTCGGCGTACGCCGCACCGACTTCGACCAGCTCGTTCGCCTCGGCTGGATCACCCCCACCGGCACGGTGGAGATCGACTACAAGCGCCACGGCGGTCTGACCACCGTCCCCCTGTACTCCGCCGAGGAGGTCGCCCTCCTGCCCGTCACCCGCCCCGCCGTCGACTGGCACGCCGTCCGCGCCACCCCCGCCGGCCACCGCTCACCCCTCGCCGCCCTCGACCCCACCGACCCGGCCGACGACGTGGTCCTCCTGGCGGAGGTCGCCCGGATCGCCGGGGTCGGCCGGCCCGCGGTGTTGAACTGGCGCCGCCGCCACCCCGACTTCCCCGCCCCCGTCGGCGGCGACGACGTCCACCCCACCTTCGCCCGGTCCGCTGTGGTGGCCTGGCTCCTCGACCACGACAAGATCGCCGTCCCGTCCACCGTCCCGACCGCGACCCTCCACCTGCGCCCCACCGGCGCCGCGCCCCGCCGGTTCCAGCTCTGGGACCCCTGGGTCGAGCTGAGCGACGACCCGGAGGGAGAGGACCGGCTCACCGGGTGGATGGCCGACGACGACGCCGACACCCTCGCCGTGCTCGCCGCCGCCGACGCCTCCGTCAGCCGACTGACCGCCCCCGGAACGGACCCGCTCGCCATCCCGGGCGACGTCCGCGTCATCGACCGATTCCACCCCGGATCAGGCGGACTGCGCGTCACCCTCGCCTGGCCCAGCCACCTGCGCGGCCACGCCGCCCGCACCCACGCCGGCGGACTCATCCACCACGCACTCCCCCACAGCGCCCCGGGCACCGACTGCCAGTGCGCACGGCAGAACTGCGGCGGCATCATCCCCACCCCCTACTGCCCCGAACACGGCCGCGCCGCCGAACCCGCCATGGAATGGCACCCCGCCGGCGGCATCCGCTGCGCCCGCCTCACCCACCCGACCCCCACCCCCGCCTGACGGCCTGTCCGCCCTGCCCGGGTCCTCTGGGTGGGGCGGCGGTTGTTGGGAGAGGGGAGGGGCGTTCAGGGCCTCCGCGGGGCCGCTCCTCGTCGGCGGTGGTCGAGTCGACTGCCCTCGTCCTCCTCGGCCCGGCCAGGGCGGTGGGTTCATCAGTGTTCCTCGCCCCGGCGGGCGTTACGGCTGGGCGTGCAGGTCGTTGAGGTCGTTATGGCTATGCGTGCAAGTTCTCGGCTCTGTGTGATGTGCGGGACCGGTCTGTTCGGCGGGACGGCCTATCTGGTCGACGGCGTCCGGCGGCAGGGCCCTCGGGTGCCTGCTCGCTTCCTGATCTGCGGGTCCTGCTACGAACGGGGGTGCCCGGATCCGGAAACGGGTCTGACCCGGGCGGCCTCCACCCGGCGGACGCGGAGCGTCGAGTGGAGGGGACTGGCCGGCCGCGGCGCGGCTCTCCCGCCGCAGGCGTGCATCGCCGGCTGCGGCCTGGTCGTGGTGCGCGGGGCGGAGGAGGCGATGCGGGGGGTGACGTGCTCGCGGGCGTGCCGGACATCCCTCACGCGTAAACGTAACGGAGGCATCGGATCGGGCCGCCCCTGCGGCGCCTGCGGCACGCCCGTTACGGCTGGGCGTGCAGATTCTGCGTACTGCACCGCGGCCTGCCGACAGAAGGCATACCGCAGCCGGCGCGCCTGCCGACCATCGGATCCCGTCCCGGAGCTGCTGGAGGCGATCGTCCCCTTCGTCACCACCAACGTTCCCGGTATCTCGCAGTCGCTCTACAAGGCGCTGTACCGCGTTCACGTCGCACATCTGCGTGACCAAGCCCCGGGCGAATTCCTCGCCCGGCTCGCCGCCATGGACCCCGAGCGGGTCAAGGTCCCCGACACCGACGAAGGCCGTCGACTCCACGCCGCCCTCCGCCGCATCCGGACGGCTCAGAACCTTCACGTCTAGCCGTAACAGCCTCAACAACCCGCACGCCCAGCCGTAACGTCCGCCGCAGGCCCGCCGATTCGCCATGATCGGCGGGAAGCTCGCCACCTTCACGGAGACCGGACAGCCCGACAAGCGGCTGAAGCCGGCGCACCGGAAAGCCGGACGGCATGCCTTGCCCTGGTCCTGGCCCTGGTCCTGCACGCCCGTTCGGCAAGGGCGCACGGGCAAGACCGGACCTGTCAGACGGCCGGGCGAGGCGGCGGAGGCAGGCGACGGTCTCCTCTTCGGCTGGTGAACCGACGACGAGAGCCCACCGCAGCCACACCGCGCGCACCAGGACGTCGCGGCCGGCCAGAGAGACTGCCCCCTCCCGCCGGGAGAGTCCTCTCAGGCGGCGCCAGGCGCATCGGCCTTGCCAGGCCGGCACACTCACCAGGCGCGTGGCGCGCCGCCCACCGCGCCTCCCCCCCTCGGCGCGGCCGGCGCCCGCAAGCGGGCTCGCCCTCCTGGAGCCGCCGCACGGGCCGCGGCAGGCGGCCCGACCGGTTGACGCACGCGCCAACCGGCCGGGCCGGAACGGGCCCTGGAGGCAGCCGGGGCGGGTCAGCGTTCGCCCGCCGAGCCCTCGGTGGCCGTCTCGGCGGGCGATCCGGGGGAGAGACGCTTCATCAGCCGACGAGCGGCAGACGGGCCCTCAGCTTTGATGCCGGGGGCGCGGCACCCGTCCGGGTAGACACCGGCGCGCAGGATTTCCCCGGAGCGGGCGCCGACCTCCAGCCAGCCCCACGCCCCGTCAGGGACGGGCGCAGTCAGGACCACGCGGTGGCGCCGGGGGGAGTGATGCCAGACAGGGATGAACCCGCGCTCCGCGGCCAGCTCCACCACCGCCCGCGTGCGGGCGTTCAGGCCGGGCGGGGCGGCGGGGACGCCGATGCGCAGGACCCCTCTGGCTTCGTTCACTTCAAGCAGCAGCGTTTGTCTGCCGGTTTGAACAGCAGTTGGCGATCTTGAGGCTCGTGGATGTTCACGAGAAATGACGTCACCGCCGGAGCTCGTGGTGGCCGACAGAGTTGCCCGGCCGCGATCGGAGACGGCTCGATCCGCTGCCATATCCTTCTGCCGTGGCAAACAGGCCGCGGAATTGGGCAGGAGGGGGTTGGGGTGTCACGAGACCCGAGGGGCGATTTCCTTGACGGCCCGGCTTGGATGTGTTTGAGCATCCTGTTCTTCGGGTGGACGGCGGCCAGTAGAGGCACCGCGCCCTGGCTGAGGGTCGCCGCGACGCTGATGCTGGTGGCTTGGGTCGTGTTGCTGGCGAGGCACCTTCTGCGACGTGCCCGCGACCGTAGGTCTTCTGAGTCGGATGAATCGGCATCCTGAAGGAGGCCGAGACCGGGGCCGGTCGGCCGTGAGGGCGGCCGACCGGCAGGGTGCGACCGGCAGAGATCAGCTGGCCTTGGTGGTTTCCTCGGCTCGGGCTCGGGTGCTGGCAAGGCGGTAGGAGTCGGTGCCGGTTTCGATGATGGTGCCGTTGAAGGTGAGGCGGTCGACGATCGCCGCGCAGAGGCGGGGGTCCGTGAACGTCTTGGTTCAGCCTCCGAAGGACTCGTTGGAGGCAATGGCGACGCTGTTCTTCTCCTCGCGTTCGGTCAGGACCTGGAAGAGGAGTTCGGCGCCGTGGCGGTCGAGTTCCATGTAGCCGAGTTCGTCGATCTATGCCGATATCCGCATAGCGACCCCTAATGTGTAGGGTCTCAGCTTTCTTGGCCAAATCTCAGGATGGTTGGCCACTTGGTGGCCACTTGGCCACACATCTGAGACACGCACGTCGAGAGCGTTACTGAGCCCGCAGCCCGCCGGTTCACCAGCCTGCTCTCATTTCAGTCGGCTCGGTCGAGCGGCATTCCTGTATACCGGAGCTGCGGCTGTCGCCGGCCACGGTGCTTGGGCAGGAGTTTCCCGCGATTCGGACCTGGCGTTCGACATCGCCGGCCAGCGTCACGTCGGCGGCGTGACGCCGTCGGTCACCACCCCGCCGATGAGATCGCGGACGAGTGCGGCGGCCTGGGCGCGGGCCTGCTCTTGCTTGTCCGTCTCCGCCACTGTGAGGGAGAGCTCGGTGAGCGCGCCGTAGAAGGCCCGGGCGACGAGGTGGGCCGGGTGGGGCCGCAGACGGCCGGCGTCGAGTGCGGCGTTCACGATGTCGAGGACCAGGCTGCCGAGGTGCAGGTGGTCCAGCTCGCGCCACCGCTGCCATCCCAGGGCGATCGGCCCCTGCTGGAGCACGATATTCCTGTAGGCGGGCTCGGCGCAGACGTCGAGGAAGGCATCGGCGCCCCGGTAGGCGCGCTCGCGCGGATCGGGTAGGGGGGCGATCGCCGCCCGGATGCGTTCGGTGGCCTGCCGTTCCAGGTCTTCGAAGACGGCCTCGAACAGTCCGGGCTTTCCGTCGAAGTGGTGGTAGAGCGCGCCGCGGGTCAGTCCGGCGGTGCGTACGAGTTCTTCCGCGGAGATGGTGGCGTAGTCACGTTCCGTGAAGAGTCGCAGCCCCGTGTCCAGCAGGGTGCGGCGCGTGTTCTCCGCGTACTTCTCGCGCAGTGTTTCCATACGCCATGGATATCACATACGTTGTGTATGTCAGATGCACTCTGTATGAACGGTGGCGTGATGGAGAAGTCAGTGGACGTCGTGATCGTCGGGGCCGGGGTGGCCGGGCTGGTAGCCGCCCGTGACCTCGTCCGGGAGGGAGTCGAGGTACTGGTTCTGGAGGCCCGCGACCGCGTCGGCGGCCGGCTCCTCAACGGGGAGCTGCCCGGCGGCGCCCCCATCGAGGTGGGCGGCCAGTGGGTCGGACCCACTCAGCACCAGGCCATGGAGCTGATCGGGGACCTGGGCCTGAAGACCTACCCGACGTACGGAGAGGGCGAGCACATCGGGGAGTTCGGCCCCGCCCGCTCCCTGTACACGGGCCGCATCCCCAAGCTGAACCCGCTGGTCCTCGCCGACATCGGACAGACTCAGTACCGCCTGGACCGGATCGCCCGCCAGGTCGCGGCAACCGACCCGTGGCGGGCGCCCGGGGCCGAGGAACTGGACCGCCAGACCTTCGACACCTGGCTGCACCGCACAGCGCGCACCGGCGGCGGGCGCGCCTTCTTCCGGCTGGTCACCGAGGCGGTCTTCTCCAACGAACCCGAGGACATGTCCGCCCTGTGGGCCGCCTTCTACGTCGGCGCCGCCGGCGGCCTCGACCAGCTGATCAACGTCGGCGACGGGGCGCAGCAGGACCGCGTCGTCGGCGGGACGCAGCGCATCGCGCTCGAACTGGCCAGGGAGCTCGGTGACCGGGTCGTCCTGGAAGCGCCGGTCACCGACATCGACTGGCAGCCCTCGGCAACTTCCGGAGTCCGCGTCACCACCCGCAGCGGCCTGACTGTGCGCGCGCAGCGGGCCGTGGTCGCCGTCCCGCCGCCGCTGGCCGCCCGCATCCGCTACACCCCCGGCCTCCCCGGTGATCGCGACCAGCTCATCCAGCGGATGCCGATGGGCCGGGTCATCAAGATCAACGTCGCCTACGACGAGCCGTTCTGGCGCCACGCCGGCCTCAGCGGCCAGGCCAACAGCACCCACCGACCCTTCGGCACCGTCCTCGACAACACCCCCCACGACGGCTCGTGCGGCGTCCTCGTCGGCTTCCTCGAAGGCCGCCACGCCGACACCGGCTCACGCATGGACCCCGACGAGCGCCGCGCCCAGGTGATCAACGACCTCGTCGGCTACTTCGGCCCCAAGGCCCGCAATCCCATCGCCTACATCGAACGCGACTGGGCGGAGGAGGAGTACAGCCGCGGCTGCTACGGGGCCTTCGCCGTACCCGGCGCCCTCACCCGCTTCGGCCCGGCCCTGCGCTGCCCGGTCGGGCCCCTGCACTGGGCCGGCACCGAGACCGCCAGGCGCTGGGCCGGCTACATCGACGGAGCCGCCGAATCCGGCCATCGCGTCGCCGACGAGATCCTCCCCAAGCTCTCCTGACCCCCGGCACCCGAGCGAGGACCCACCATGACCACCACACCCGCCACCGACCTCGAAACGATCGTCACGCGACTCACCAAGGGCGAACGAGCCTGGGCCCGTACGAGCCTGTACGAACGGCGCCTGCTGCTCCTCGACACCGCGGCCGCCACGGCGGCAGCCGCCGGCGCATGGGTCCGCACCGCGGCCCGGATCAAACAGCTCAACCCCGCCTCCCCGCTCGTCGGAGAGGAATGGATGAGCGGACCCTACGCCCTGCTCACCTACCTCCAGGCCCTCCAGGAGACCCTGCACCACCTGGACGAGGGAACCGACATCCTCGCCGCCACCCGCATCACCCAGGCCCCGGGCGGCCGCCTCGCCGTCCAAGTCCTGCCCCACGACACCTACGACAAGCTGCTCATGAACGGCTACCACGCCGAGGTCTGGACGACCCCCGGCACCACCGAGGACCAACTCCGTGCCACGGCCGGCCTCACCCAGCGCACACCGCGACAAACCAGGGGCGTAGCCCTTGTTCTCGGCGCCGGCAACATCTTCTCCATCCCGCCCCTGGACGTGCTGTACCAGCTCTACGCCGAGAACCGCACCGCCGTCCTCAAGCTCAACCCCACCACCGATCCGCTCGCCGACGTCTACCGGGCGGTGTTCAAACCGCTCACCGACGCGGGCCTGGTCGAGATCGTCACCGGCGGACCCGAGATCGGAGGAGCCCTCGCGGCCCACCCCGGCATCGCGGCCGTCCACATGACCGGCAGCGAAGCCACACACGACGCCGTGGTCTGGGGCACCGGCAAGACGGCGAACAACGCCAAGGCCACCGGAACCCCGAAGCTGACCAAGCCGATGACCAGCGAACTCGGCGGAGTCTCGCCGATCATCGTCCTGCCCGGAACCTGGTCCGAAGCGGACCTGCTCTACCAGGCCAAACACGTCGCCACCATGCGCCTGCACAACAGCGGCTGCAACTGCATCGCCGGCCAGATCCTCATCCTCAGCTCCGACTGGCCCCAGAAGCACGCCTTCCTCACCGCCCTGCGCCGGGCCCTCGCCACCGCACCCGCCCGCCCCGCCTGGTACCCCGGCTGCGAAGCCCGCGTCCAGGCCGCACGCGACCTCCACCCCCACGCGGAGAAACCCGGAGGCACCCCCGAACGCACCCTCCTCACCGGCCTGGACCTCACCGACCCCCACGAGACCGCCTTCACGACCGAATACTTCGGCCCGGTCCTCGGCGTCGCCGAAATCCCCGGCACCGGAACCCGGTTCCTCCACGCCGCCGTCACCGCCGCCAATGAACGCCTCCACGGGAGCCTCGGCGCCAACCTCATCGCCCACCCCGACACCCTCAAGACCCTCGGCCACCGCCTCCGTGACGCCATCGCCGACCTGCGCTACGGGACCATCGCGGTCAACGCCTGGACCGGCGTCGGCTACGCCACCCCCCGCGCCACCTGGGGCGCCTACCCCGGGCACACCCTCGACGACGTCCAGAGCGGCATCGGCGTCGTCCACAACGCCCTCCTCCTGGACCACACCGAACGCACCGTCGTCACCGGTCCCTTCCGCCCCGCACCCCGCTCCATCCTGAGCGGCGAAGCCTCCCTCGCCCCCAAGCCCCCGTGGTTCGTCACCAACACCACCGCCGCCCGCACCGGCCGCCTCCTCACCGAGTTCGCCGCCCACCCCCGCTGGCAGGACCTTCCCGCCCTCTTCGCCTCCGCCCTCCGCGGCTGACCACCGTCCACCAAGAGAGGTGTGCGCCGCGTCAGCGTGTGATCTCTCGGTTTCGTGACAGTGGAGTGAGTGACAGCGAGGCTCTGGAGGTGTTGCTGCTGGTCACGAGTTGTTTTGGGGCTGGGAGGTCACTGTCCTGGAGGTGAGAGCTCCGCAGGGCGTTGCTGTCGTGTGAGTGTTATCGCGTGAGCGGTGACGCTGTCTCAGTTCCGTTAGTTCTGAACCATCACCGCCGCCCACCAGCTCTACTACAGCCGCATCGTGGACATGGGGGGCAGATAGCCCGAGAACGGCCCTGTACGGCGATCTGACGGCTCTGGAGCTCGGAGGATGTCCCCCTTGCATCCGGGGCACTGAGGGCACCTCAGATCGCTGTACAGCGCCTCTGCTTCGCTCAGTACATCCCGTACGGGCCGACCGCCCGCGCGCCCATCCGCCTGCCCGGAAGGACCCGCCCAGGCTCGCCACCGTGATTGCCGTCCTAGGCACCCTCCTCGGCGCCGTCGTCGCCGGAACCCTCCAGCACCGCACTGCCCGCGCCGCGCCGTCGCCGCGCTGGGTGCCGCCCTCGCCGCCCACGGCGCGCGATGGCCGTCCGCGAAGGCCTACGCCTGGCGGACGCCGACGACCAGGCCCTTGCCGCCGCCCGCGTTGGGTCCCATGCCACCCGCTCCGCGGTCGAAGCCCCGCGGGTCCTGGTCTCGGTCCTCGTCTCCGTCCTCGCCCCGGCCGCCGTGCGCGGCGCGCGCCTCCTACGCCCTGCGCGGCGCCTCGGACACCGCGGTCCTCGGCGCCCTGCGGCAGGGCGCCATTGAGGCCGGCGACGCGTTCACCGTTGCCGCCGGCTGCCACTTCGTTTGACCCGTACGGAGCCAACACCGTTCCTCGCTAGCGACAGCTTCTCGAGGGCCCATGTGGTGTCCGTGGTGACGAGAAGCCGGCGGACGAGGACCCCTGGCCGACGGCAAGGTCTACCTGAAGACCACCTTCGCGCAGAAGGAGTTCGAGTCCCTCTTCCCGAGCTCGCTCTTCGCCCCGCTCACCCTTGCAACTCCCTTGCCACGTTGCCTAATACCGCGCTGGCGGCTCCTTGGCGGTCAACGACACGCAGGGGTGTCGCAACGTTCTCAGCCCAAGATCTGGTGATTGGATGGCGTGTGCCGCCCAGGGATAGTGGTCGCATTTCAACAGTGGTCTTCGGCGCCCTCTATGCTGGTGGTTGCTTCTTCGAGACCGGGCCTCCGAGTCTCCGTCCCGCTGTGGGACGGGCCCTGGGGTCCAGGGGTCATATGGGCCCGGACGAGGAGGGGCAGATGATGCCCGAGAACGAGCAGCCTCCGGCTGGTCAGAAGAAGCGCCGCGCTTGGCAGGCGGTGGTCGACTGGCTGGCACCGCTGC
>NZ_JBEZUZ010000036.1:0-66812 GCF_040636735.1 Streptomyces sp. NPDC035033
CCGCCGGGGCCGCCATCGGCATCGGGGGCGCGGCGCCGTAGCCCGCGCCGAACGCCGGCGGCCCCGCGGCGAGGCGCCGGGCCCGCTCCTCGGCGAGCCGCCGCTGCTCCTCGCGCCAGGCGGCGCGGGGCTTCGGCGCGAGCGGGAACGCCTGGAGCTGGATGCCGCCGACGGTCTCCTCCCCGGTCACCTGGCCCTCGACGGTGGCGCCCATGCCGAGCGGGACGGCGACGAACTGGCGGACCGTGCCCTTGCCGGAGTTGATGCCGTCCAGCCACGGCTGGCGGGGCAGCACCACGTAGTTCTGCGGGCGGCGGGAGAGCCGGCCGGTCCACTTCTTCCCGGAGACCGCGCAGACCTTGCCGACGCCGACCTGGAGCGCGGCGGGCTCGGGGCTGCCGGCGAAGCTCAGCCACATCGCCTCGCGGAGGTGGACGGGCAGCATCACGCCGCCCTTGGCCCGCCACTGCTCGGGCACCGTGTCGGGGTGGTCCTCGACCCGGCGGAGCGGGAACTCCCCCAGTCCCGGCGGCAGCCGGTGCGTGCCCGTCTCGGGCAGCCGGAGCGTCCGTACGAACCGGATCCTCACCCCGTCCCCGAGCAGCAGGCTGTTCCCCTCGATCCTCGCCCCGTCGGCCATCCCGTCCCCTTCGTCCCGGCGCACTCGTCCCCCGTTACACGTCCGGTGGCGCCGGCCGGTTCCCGGCGGGTCGTGGCCGCGGCGGGAGGGGCTACTCCTCGCGTTCGAACTCGGCCGTGGCGCGTTCCTCGTCCCGGTCGGACTGGGCGTGGGTGTAGAGGTCGTGGACGAACGTCCTGGCGTCCTCCGGTGATATCCCGCCGCCGAGGCGGAGCAGTCGTTCGGTCCAGGCGGCGAGCGGGTCGCCCTGCTCTTCGGCCATGACGTCTCCTTCGGTCCTCCTTCCATCGTCTGCCGCGCCGCGGGCCCCCGCAATCGCGGCTCAGGCCCGCGCGCGCAGCCGCCGGGCCGTGTCGCGGAGCCACAGGGCGCTGCGCTTGGGCGTGCGCGCCTGGGTCGCGTAGTCGACGCGGACGATGCCGAAGCGCTGGGCGTAGCCGTAGGCCCACTCGAAGTTGTCGAGGAGCGACCAGGCCAGGTAGCCGCGGACGTCGGCGCCGGCCTCGCGGGCGCGGGCGACGGCGGCGAGGTGGGCGGAGAGGTAGGCGGTGCGCTCGCGGTCGTCGACGTGGCCGCGGGCGTCGGGGACGTCGTCGTAGGCGGCGCCGTTCTCGGTGATCACCATCCGGGTGCCGGGGTAGTCACGGGCGATGCGCAGCAGCAGGGCGGTGAGGTCGTGGGGCATGACCTCCCAGCCGAGGCCGGTGACGGGCAGGCCGCCGTGCGGCAGGTTCCGGGTGACGGGACGGCCGAGGGCGTCGGTGGCGGAGCCGTTCTCGTCCGTGCCCGAACTGCGCATCGAGCGGTAGTAGTTGACGCCGAGGGTGTCGATGGGGGTGGCGATGGTCTCCAGGTCGCCGGCGCGGACCGGGATCTCGACGCCGTGCGCGGCGAGGTCGGCGACCAGGTCGTCGGGGTAGCCGCCGCGCAGGATCGGGTCGAGGTAGAAGCGGAAGCCGAAGGCGTCGGCCCGGCGGGCGGCCTCCCGGTCGGCGGGGTCGTCGGTGGCGGGGGCGCTGGTGCCGAGGAGGTGGGTGACGGCCAGGTCGAGCGGGTGCCGGGCGTCGGCGCGCAGCCGCCGGGCGGCGAGGCCGTGCGCGAGGTGCAGGTGGTGGACGGCGGCGACGCCGTCGGCGAGGGACCGTCCGCCGGGCGCGTGCACGCCTTCGACGTGGCCGAGGACCGCCGAGCAGAACGGCTCGTTGAGGGTGGTCCAGTGGGTGACGCGGTCGCCGAGCCGGTCGTGGACGAGGGCGGCGTAGTCGGCGAAGCGGTGGGCGGTGTCCCGGGCGGGCCAGCCGCCGGCGTCCTGGAGCTCCTGGGGCAGGTCCCAGTGGTAGAGGGTGGGCCAGGGGGTGATGTCCCGGGCGAGGAGTTCGTCGACGAGCCGGTCGTAGAAGGCGAGTCCGGCCGGGTTGGCGGGGCCGTGTCCGCCGGGCTGGACGCGGGGCCAGGAGACGGAGAAGCGGTACGTGTCGAGGCCGAGCTCCGCCATGAGGGCGACGTCCTCGGGCATCCGGTGGTAGTGGTCGCAGGCCGTGTCCCCGGTGTCGCCGTTGTCGACGGCGCCGGGCACGCGGCAGAAGGTGTCCCAGATGGAGGGGGTCCGGCCGTCCTCGGCGGCGGCGCCCTCGATCTGGTAGGCGGAGGTGGCGGCGCCGACGCGGAAGCCGGGCGGGAGGCGGTCGATGAGGGCGTCGTCGTCGGGGAAGCGGGCGCGGGCGTCCACGGGAGGGCTCCGGGTGGTCGGGGACGGGTGCGGCCCGGGCGCCGTCGCGGGCGTCCGGGCCGCTCCCGTACGGGGTGGGTCAGGGGAGGCGGTGGTCGGCGTCCAGCACAGCGCCGCGCTCGGGGCGGTACAGGTCGAAGCCCCGGGTGTCGCACTGGAGGCCGCCGTTGATGCAGTGGTCGACGAGGGCCTTGAGGGTGCGCTCCTCCCACGCGTTGAAGAAGTCGTAGTGGAAGGAGTAGCCGCGGCCGCTGGCCAGGCGGACCTGGCTCATGTCGCCGTTGACCGGCCACGCCATCTTGAACTCGATCATCGGCAGGGCGACCGGGTGGGAGGCCGGGCACATGTTGTCGTTGGTGCCGGGCTTCACGACCGGGTACGCCATGTGGCTCTGGTGGTCGGGGGTGTCGAGGTGCAGGCCGTTCCAGCAACTGGGGGCCTGCATGCGGAGGTTGAGCTGGACGTCGGGCCGGCTCGGGCAGTTCGCCGGGATGTCGGTGTTGAAGAAGCTGTCACCGCACTCCCAGCCCTCGACGAAGCCCTTGTGGGCGCGGAACTGCTGTTCGGTCTGCGTCGGGTTGCCGACGACGAAGCGGAGCCCCTTGGGGAAGGGGCGCACGCTGCGGTAGTCGGTGACGCCGGCCTTGTAGTAGATGACCTGGGGGCCGACGGGGAGGATCTTCTGGTCGCCCTTGTACAGCGAGGGCATCCAGTACGCGGAGGCGTCCGCGGGCGCCTTGCAGGTGGTGGCGCCTCCGTGGAGGGAGGCGGTGGTGCTGGCGGCGTTCGTGGAGGTGTTGCCCATGAACGTGTGGTCGTGGGACTTGCCGAACTGGCCGGGGTAGACGATCGGGTCGTCCGGCGCGGTGTGGGAGACGGCGCAGCCGGCCTGGAACTCGTGGTGGTAGGCCGGCGGCGGGGTGGCCGTGGACGGGACGACGCCGGTGACCGGCGGGTTCGCGGGGATGTACCCGTCCCCGTCGACGTCGTCGCCGGACGCCTGGGTGGAGGCGGCCATCCGGTGTCCGACGTGGTTCGCGGCCGCGGCGACGGCGGGCGGGACGCCGTCGGCCGGGTCGGTGGCCCGGGCCATCGTGCCGAAGCCGAGGGCGCCGGCGAGGAGGGCTGTACTGACGAGGAGTACGGAGAGCCGCTTCGGACTCGATCTCATGGGGATCTCCTCAGTGGGGTGGGAGGAAGGGTGGTGCGGGCCGGTCAGCCGTGGACGCCGAACTCGTGGAGGGAGTAGCCCCAGCCGGTGCCGCGTGCGGTCAGGTGCAGCCGGACGTGGCGGGCGGTGGCCGCTGCCTCGATGGTGTCGACGTCACCGTCGCCGGCGGTCTGGGTGTGGATCGTGCGCCAGTTCCGGCCGTCGTCGGAGACCTGGACCTCGTAGGCGCGGGCGTAGGCCGGGTCCCAGACGAGCTGGAGGCGGGAGAAGGCGCGGACGGAGCCGAGGTCGACCTGGATCCACTGCGGGTCGGCCCAGTCGCTGGCCCAGCGGGTGCCCGGGTTGCCGTCGGTGGCGTTGCCGGCCGGGCAGGGGCAGTCGCCGTAGGACGCCTGGAAGGAGGAGGCGGTGGTGGGGCGGCCCAGCGCGAGGTTGGCGCCGGCGGCCGGCGGGGCGACGACCTTGACGGACTTGGTCTCGATGCCGGCGTTGCCACGGCCGTCCTCGGCCTGGACGTACACCTTCCACACGCCGAGCTTGGCGGGGGCGGTGACGGTGAGGGAGCCGTCGGCGTTGCGGCGGTGGGGGGTCTCGATCAGCCGCTTGTCGCCGTTGGCGTAGTTGCCGCTGAGGAAGACCTTCGTGGTGACGGCGTCGCCGTCGGGGTCGCGGACGTCGGCGCGGATCGTGAACTCGCCGCCGGCCGGGGCGGATCCGGACGGGGTGACGGTCATGTTCGTGATGACGGGCGGGGTGTTGTCGCCGGCGGTGCCGCCCGTGTACGCCTTCTTGAGGGCGTAGTAGGAGAGCCGCTTGAGGCCGTCGGGCAGGAGGTTGAACCAGACGCCGCCGAAGTCGTGCTCGGTGCCGTAGTGGAAGACGGTGGCGCCGAGGGCGACGCCCTGGTGGCCGGTGACGCAGTTCCAGGCGCGGGTGTAGCCCTCGGCCTTCTGCACGTCGGTGGGCTCTTCGGCGACGCCGTTGGCGTCCTTCGGGGTCTCCCACTCCCCCGCCGGGCCGGTCTCGGTGATGAGGTACGGCTTGGTGTAGCCGCCCTGCTCCCAGTCCTCGCGGACCCCGCACATGTCGCCGTAGGCGTTCATCGCGTACAGGTCGAGGTCGGGGGCGTTGCGCTTGTAGTAGGGCCAGGCGCCGGTCCAGGCGTCCGTCGAGGTGACGGGGTGGTCGGGGTCGATGGTGTGGATCTTCCTGGCGACGTCGTTGACGAAGCTCGTGTAGGCGTTGCGCTGGGCTTCGAGTTCGGTGCCGGAGTAGCAGTTCTGGAGGCCGAGGACGGACTCGTTGCCGACGTTCCACATGAGGGTCGCCGGGTGGGACTTGTACTCCTCGACCCACTTCGCGAACTCGTTGAGCATGTTCGTCTTGTACGTCGTGTCGGTGACGTAGTTCGCGCAGCCTCCGGAGCCGGGGCCGCCGCCGGGCTGGAGCCAGAAGCCGTTCATGACGCGGATGCCCTGGGCGGCGGCGGCGTCGAGGAGCGGCTTGGTGGAGCCGTCGGTGCCCCAGGTGCGGATCGTGTTGGCGCCCAGGGACTTCACGTCGGGCATGTAGCGGCCGGCGTCGGCGACGGACGGGCCCCAGGTGACGCCCTTGACGGTGTAGGGCCGGCCGCCGACGGTCAGCTGCCAGTCGCCCTGGCTGCCGGTGACGCGGACGGCGCCGCCGGTCTGGGGCGGGGTGCCGCCCTCCTCGCCGTACACCTTGAACTCCCAGAGGGAGAGGCCGTATCCGCCGGAGCGGGTGACGCCCTGGAGGCGGACGTGCCGGCCGGTGCCGGAGACGGCGATCTCGTCGGTGCCGCCGTCGGAGCCGGTCACGGACTTCACCGTCCGCCAGTCCGTGCCGTTGTCGGAGAGCTGGATGTCGTACGCGGTGGCGTGAGCGGCCTCCCAGTTCAGCACGATCCGGCTGAGGGTGGCGGTGCGGCCGAGGTCGACCTGGATCCACTGGCCGTCGCTCCACTGGCTGGCCCAGCGGGTGCCGGGGTCGCCGTCGACGGCGGCGGAGGCGGGGAAGCCGGCGCCCTCGGTGGAGGAGGCGGTGGCCGTCCTGCCCTGGGAGAGCAGGGTCTCGGCGGCGGAGGCGGGGGCCGCCGAGAGGGTGGTCAGGGAGGTGGCGAGCAGGGCGCCGAGCGGGACGAGGGAGGCGGCGGTGCGGGTGCGGGGGCGCCGGACGGCTCCGGTGCCGGTGTGCGCGGGCATGGGGGCTCCCTTACGGGTGCGGCGGGGGAAGAGGGGGTGCCTTCCGGGCGGCGCGGCGGGACGGGTCGCCGCCCGGAAGGAGCGGGGGCCGGGACGCGGCGGCGGGCGCCGCGCCCCGGCGGGTCGTCACGGGAAGCTGACGACGGTGGAGGGCACGGTCGAGGTGCCGGCGGGGATGGTGGACGCGCCGGTGTCGTTGATGACGTGGTTGTAGTGGCCCATGCCGCCGAGGGAGACCACCAGGAGGCTGTGGAACCTCACCCCGGGCTTGACGGGCGCCTTGAAGCCGTGGTCCTGGACGATGGTCGGGTCCACGTTGTAGTTGCAGTAGCTGCCGAGTCCCCACGCCTCGTGGGTGTTCACCGAGTCGTCGACGCGGTAGGCGGCGTAGCCCTTGGTGGTGCCGTTCTGGATGGCGGCCTGGTTCGGGGCGTCGTACGCCTTCTCGTTCTGGTAGAAGATCGTCCGGCCGCGCTCGCCGTACCACTCGACGTCGTACTTGTTGAAGTGCTCGACGAAGAGGCCGGTGGCCAGCACGTCGTCGCCGTGGACGCGGACGCCGTAGTCGGCGCGGTTGGTCTCCCAGCCGACGCCGTCGCCGTGGTCGGCGCGCCAGACCCAGGTGTGGTCGACGATGACGTCATCGCTGTGGACGACCATGCTGGTGGTGGCCTTGCCGGGGCCTGCGCCGCCGATGCGGAGGTAGACGTCCTGGACGGTCGTCGGGTTGGCGGCGTGGTCGGCGGCGGCGCCCTGCGGGCCGATCTCCAGGAGGACCGGGGAGTTGACCGGGCCGGCGTCGACGAGGAAGCCGGCGAGGCGGACGCCGTCGACGTCGGCGACCTTCATGGCGGTGACGCCGTTGTCCGGGATGAGGGTGGCGAGGCCGAGGCCGAGCACGATGGTGTTCGCGCGGTTGATCTCGATCGGCCGGTCGACGTGGTAGACGCCGGGCGTGAAGAGCAGGTGCAGGCCCTGCTGGACGGCCTGGTTCATGGTCGCGGCGCTGGTGCCGGGCTTGACGACGTAGAACTGGGTCAGCGGGATCGTCTCGCCCTGCGGGGTGCCGTTCGCCCAGGTGGTGCCGCGGGCGTTGGTCCGCTTGGCCGGGGCGAAGACCTTGTACTGGTTGTCCTGCCAGATCAGGTAGGGCTTCTCGCGGGAGATCGGGGTGGTGTCGAGGGTGGTGTAGCGCGGCTCGGGGAAGGAAGTCGCGGGCGCGCCCTCGACGCCGGAGAAGGTCTGGTTCCAGACGCTGTTGGACCAGCCGCCGATCGAGCTGTCGCGGGTGTACCACTGCTGCTGCGAGTAGTTGCCGACCTGCCCGTCGATCCTGGAGTCGGCGATGTAGCCGCCGGAGGCCCAGCCGTAGCCGTTCGGGGCGAGGTTGAGGCCGCCCTTGACGTGCATGCGGCGGAAGGAGGAGGCCTGGGAGACGGCCCAGCGGTCGGTGCCGTTCACGGGGTTGAGGGTGAGGCCCTCGGCGCCGCGCCAGAAGTTCTGGGTGGCGTTGCCGTTGAACCAGCCGGCGTCGACGGTGACGTCGCCGTTGATGGTGGTGTCGCCGGGGCGGACGCCGAGGCCGGCGATCTGGGTGTAGAAGCCGAGCTGGGCGTTGAGGCCGTTGTAGGTTCCGGGCTTGAGGAGGAAGGCGTGGCGGCCGGCGCCGAACTGGGCCGACTCCTGCTGCTGGAAGACCTGGTCCAGCTTGGCCTGGAGGCCGGGCGTGGACGGGTCGAAGACGTGCACGTTGGGGCCGAGGTCGCCGCCGCCGGGCAGCGTCGGGCCGGTGGTGTCGGTGGAGCCGTACACCTGGAACTCCCAGAGGGAGTAGCCGTATCCGGTGCCCCGGGCGATGCCGTTCATGCGGACGTAGCGGCCGGAGCCGGAGAGGGTGACCTCGTCGGTGCCTCCGTCCCCGCCGGTGACGGAGGTGACGGTGCGCCAGTCGGTGCCGTTGTCGGAGGCCTGGATGGCGTAGCTCTTGCCGTAGGCGGCCTCCCAGGTGAGGACGGCCCGGCTGAGCTGCCGGGTGGCGCCGAGGTCGACCTGGAGCCACTGGGGGTCCTGCCACTGGCTGGCCCAGCGGGTGCCGAAGTCGCCGTCGACGGCGGCGGAGGCGGGGAAGACGGCCCCTTCGAGGGTGGAGGCGGTGGCCGTCCTGCCCTGGGAGAGCAGGGTCTCGGCGGCCTGGGCCGGGGTGGTGGGGACGACCGCGAGCAGGGTGCCGGCCAGGGCTGCGGCGAGGGCGCCGGCCGTGGAGCGGCGGAGTGCGGAGGCGGGGCGCCGGCGTGCGGGTGGGGACCCGACGGAGGGCATGGGATCTCCTCGTGGTGCGTGGTGGACACGTGGGGGAGCGCTCGCCGAAACCTTGCATGCGCCGCGAGTTGACGGTCAAGGCGTGCGACACGACTTTTCTTTTGTCTTGCATTAAGCATCGATCTCTCTCCTCGGCGCCGGTGCGCGGGCATGCCGGAGACCGGTCCGAAGGGCTTCGGACCGGTCTCCGGCAGGGCACGGGAGGGGCGGCTAGGCTCCCAGCTCCCGGTGGGCGCGGATCAGTTCGGCGTAGCGGCGGCCGCTGGTCTTCACGGTCCGCTCCTGGGTGGCGTAGTCGACGTGGACGAGGCCGAAGCGCTTGTCGTAGCCGTAGGCCCACTCGAAGTTGTCCAGGAGCGACCAGGCGTAGTAGCCGGCGAGCGGGGCGCCCTTGCGGACGGCGCTCGCGCAGGCGGCGAGGTGCTGCTCCAGGTAGCGGGTGCGGTCGGGGTCGTGGACGGAGCCGTCGGGGCCGACGGCGTCGGGGAAGGCCGAGCCGTTCTCGGTGACGTACAGCTCGCGGACGCCGTACTCCTCGGTGAGCCGCAGCAGCAGGCTCTCCAGGCCCGCCGCCTCGATCTGCCAGTCCATGCCGGTGCGCGGCACGTCGGGGAGGCGGACCTCGCGGGCGTACGGGACGGGGCCCTCGGGGTCGTCGGCGACGGTCACCGGGAAGTAGTAGTTGAGGCCGTGCCAGTCGAGCGGGGCGGCGATGGTCTCCGGGTCGCCGGGCTTCTCGGGGAGTGCGACGCCGTACAGCTCGCGCATGTCGGCGGGGAAGCCCTTGCCGTACACCGGGTCGAGCCACCAGCGGTTGCTGTGCCCGTCCATGCGGGCGGCGGCGGCGAGGTCCTCGGGGCGGCCCGAGGCGGGCGCGACGGTGGAGTGGTTGGTGACGAGGCCGACGCGGGCGCCGGGCGCGGCGGCCCGGATCGCGGCGGTGGCGAGGCCGTGGCCGAGGAGCAGGTGGTACGAGGCGCGGACGGCGGCCGTCAGGTCGGTCAGGCCCGGGGCCATGCGGCCCTCCAGGTGGCCGATCCAGGCCGAGCAGAGGGGTTCGTTGAGGGTGGCCCAGCGGGTGACCCGGTCGCCGAGCCGGCCGGCGACCACGGAGGCGTACGCGGCGAGGTGCTCGGCGGTCTCGCGGGAGGTCCAGCCGCCGCGGTCCTGGAGGGTCTGCGGCAGGTCCCAGTGGTAAAGGGTGACGGAGGGGGTGATGCCGGCGCCGAGGAGGCCGTCGACGAGCCGGTCGTAGAAGTCGAGTCCGGCGGCGTTGACGGGTCCGTCGCCGCCGGGGACGACCCGGGGCCAGGCGATCGACATCCGGTAGGCGTCGGTGCCCAGCTCCTTCATCAGGGCGATGTCCTCGGGCCAGCGGTGGTAGTGGTCGCAGGCGGTGTCCCCGGTGTCGCCGTTGTCGATCGCGCCGGGGACGCGGGAGAAGGTGTCCCAGATGGAGGGGGCGCGGCCGTCCTCGGCGACGGCCCCCTCGATCTGGTAGGCGGAGGTCGCCGTGCCCCAGGCGAAGGAGGGCGGGAAGGCCGCCAGGTCGATCGGGGTGGCGGTGGGGTCGGACACGGGGTGCCTTTCTGCGGTACGGGGCCGGGGAGGGCGCTGGGGGGACGTCACTTGACCGCACCCGCGGTGAGGCCGGCGACGAGGTAGCGCTGGAGGAGGAGGAAGCCGGCGACGACGGGGACGCTCACCACGAGGGAGGCGGCCATCACCTGGTTCCAGTAGACGTCGTTCTGGGTGGCGTAGCCCTGGAGCCCGACGGCGAGCGTGCGGGTGGTGTCGTCGGTCATGACCGAGGCGAAAAGGACCTCGCCCCAGGCGGTCATGAAGGCGTAGACGGCGACGGCGACGATGCCGGGCCGGGCGGCGGGCACGATCACCCGGAACAGCGCGCCGACCGGGCCGCAGCCGTCCACCTTCGCCGCCTCGTCCAGCTCGCGCGGGATCGAGTCGAAGTACCCGGTGAGCATCCAGACGGAGAAGGGCAGCGAGAAGGTCAGATAGGTGAGGATCAGCCCCTCGCGGGAGCCGAACAGGGCGAGGCCGGTGGCGTTGCCGATGTTGACGTAGATGAGGAAGAGCGGCAGCAGGAAGAGGATGCCGGGGAACATCTGCGTCGACAGGACGGTGACCGTGAAGGCCCGCTTGCCGCGGAAGGAGTAGCGGCTGACGGCGTACGCGGCGAAGACCGCGACGGTCACGGAGAGGACGGTGGCGGCGCCGGCGACGACGATCGAGTTCACGAAGTAGTCGGCGAGCGGGACCGTCTCCCAGATGTCCGCGTAGGGGCGCAGGGTGAGCGTCGAGGGGATCCACTCGAACGTCCCGGAGACGTCCTCCAGCGGCTTCAGCGAGCTGGAGACCATCACGTACACCGGCAGCAGGACGAAGCCGGCGAGGAGGGTGAGGACGATCCGCCGGGTCCACAAGAAGGAGCGGGGCGGGGCCATCGGGGAGCGCGGCCGGACCGCGCGGGCGTGGGCGGCGTCAGACATCGGAGGTCTTCCTTCCGCGGGTGGTGAGCAGGAGGTAGACGCCCGTGACGAGGAGGAGGAAGAGCAGCAGGAGCACGGACATGGCCGAGCCGGTGCCGAAGTTCCACGTCTGGAAGGACGACTGGTAGATGTGGAGCGAGATGAGGTCCGCCGCCTCCGGGGCCGCCTTGCCGAAGAGCACGAACGGCGTGTTGAAGTCGTTGAAGGTCCACAGGAAGAGGACCAGGA
Organism: Streptomyces sp. NPDC035033; assembly: GCF_040636735.1. NCBI lineage: Bacteria > Bacillati > Actinomycetota > Actinomycetes > Kitasatosporales > Streptomycetaceae > Streptomyces > Streptomyces sp. NPDC035033. The sequence goes on from NZ_JBEZUZ010000036.1 coordinate 10,820, forward strand.
CGAGGACCTGGTTGACGGGGCGCAGCGACGGCAGGGTGATGTGCCGGATCTGCTTCCAGACGCCGGCCCCGTCGAGGGCGGCGGCCTCGTACATCTCCCGGGGGATGTTCTGGAGACCGGCCATGACGGTGAGGAAGGCGAAGGGCCAGCCCTTCCACACGGAGACGGCGAGCAGCGCCCAGAAGCTGTTGTCGCCGATGAGCCAGAAGGCGGGTCCATCGCCGATGCCGAGCTGGTCGTGGAGGAGGTGGTTGATGAGGCCGTTGTCGCGCTGGAACATGAACGCCCAGGTGATGACGGCGGCGTAGACGGGCAGCGCGTACGGGACGAGGAAGAGGGTGCGCAGGACCGCCCGGCCGCGGAAGTTCTCCTGGAGGAGGACCGCGGCGGCCGTGCCGAGGAGCCAGCACAGGCCGACGGAGAGCACGGTGAACCGGCAGGTGGTCAGGAAGGACGTGAGCAGTGACCGCCCGACGGCCGCGTCGAAGTCGAGCGAGACGGAGAAGTTGTCGAATCCGGACCAGGGAGCGGCGGCCCAGTCGCGGATGGAGAACTGGGTGAGCTCCTTGAAGCTCATGACGATGCCCATGAGCATCGGCACGAGGTGGACGAGGAGTTCGAGGAGCAGGGCGGGCAGCAGCAGGACGTAGGGCAGTGCGAGGCGGCGACGCCCGGAGCGGCGTGCGGTGCGCGCCCCTCCGGGTGTGGCCTTGCGCACCGCTGGCTCCCGCGCGGGGGTGACGGCGGTCTGGGTCATGGGACGGGTGCCTACTTCTTCGGCATCTGCTGCTGGGCCTTGTCGAGCTTGGCCCTGACGGACTCGGTGGTGACGGGCCGGCCGGCGGCGGCGTCGGCGAAGAGCTCCTTGACGGCGGTGCCGACGACGGTCTCGAACTGGGACTCCTCCGGGACCTGCGGGAGGGCGGCGGCGCTGGAGGCGAGGGTGTCGCGGATGACGGCGAGGGACGGGCCGGAGAAGGCCGGGTCCTTCTGGGCGGTCTTGACCGGCGGCACGGAGCCGTACGTCTTGTTGAGGGCGATCTGCTCCTCGTCGCTGGTCATGAACTTCACGAACTTCAGGGCGCCGTCGAGGTTCTTGGTGTTCTTGAAGACGGCCATGTTGATGCCGGCGACCATCGAGTTGGTGGCGGTGCCGGTGCCCGGCCGGCCGGAGGGGACGGGGGCGGGGACGACGCCCCACTCCTCCTCGGACATGCCCTGGGAGGCGAAGGTCTGCGAGGGGGTCTGCCAGAGGACCATGCCCGTCCTGTCCTTGGCGAAGTCGCTGAGGGACTGGTTCTGGGCGTACTCGGCGTTGCCCGGGGCGACGATCTTGTGGGTGGCCATCAGGTCGACGTACTGCTTGACGGCGGCGACGGCGCCGTCGGAGGTGAAGTCGGGCTTGCCGTCGGCGGTGAAGAAGTCGGCGCCGTGCTGCTTGCCGAGGACGAAGACCTGGTGGATGTTGTTGGAGAGGTTGGAGCCCTCGACGCCGATGCCCCACTTGCCGTCCTTGCTGAGCTTCTTGCCGGCGGCGACCACCTCGTCCCAGGTCGTCGGCGGCTTCGCTATGCCGGCGTCCTTGAACATCTGCTTGTTGTAGTAGAGGGCGTAGGCCATCGAGTAGAGGGGGACGGCGGCCGGGTCCTTGCCGGGGGCGCCGGTGGAGCCGAGGGCGGAGTCGACGAAGCGGTCCTTGCCGCCGATCGCCTCGAAGTTCTTCGCGTCCCAGGGCAGCAGGGCGCCGGTGGCCTGGAGGGAGGCGCTCCAGGTGTTGCCGATGTTGAGGACGTCCGGGCCCTGGCCGGAGGTGGTGGCGGTGAGGATCCGGTTGAGCAGGTCGGACCAGGGGATCACCTCCAGCTGGACCTTGACGCCGGTGCGGCGCTCGAACTCGTCCAGTTCGGGCTGGAGGACCTTCTTGTCGACCTCCAGGCTGGAGCCCTGGTTGGTGGCCCAGTAGGTGAGGGTCTTCTTCGCCTGGCCGCCGCCTTCCTCTCCCCCGCCGCCACAGGCGGTCGCGGTGAGGGCGAGGGAGAGGGTGACGGCACCCGTGACGGCGGCTCTGATTCTGCGCATGGCTCCTGGTCCCTTTCAGGGAAGGCGGGAGTGCCGACGGGGGACGCCCGGACCGATCCCCGTCGCGTCGGCTTAATTTAGGATGTGAGTTAAACCCCATGAGAAGGTCGCGTCAAGGCTTGTCGTGCGGGTATGTTGCAGCGGACGACTACGACGGACGGGGACGACAGTGCACGGGAAGAGTGGCCGTACGGTGCGCGACCTGCGGCGCGAGAACCGGACGGCGGTCCTGCGGAGGCTCTACTTCGACGGCCCGACGAGCCGGCTCGCGCTCGGGCCCGCGACCGGCCTGAGCTCGGGGTCGGTCAGCAACGTGGTCGCGGAGCTGGTCGCCGAGGGGCTCGTCGAGGAGGCCGGCAGCGTCGGCTCGGCCGGCGGCCGGCCGCGCACCCTGCTGCGGATCGCGCCGGACAGCGGGTGCATGATCGGCGTGGACGTCGGCGAGACCCGGGTCCGGGTCGAGCTCTTCGACCTCGCCCTCACCGAACTCGCCCGAACCGAGCGCCCGTTGGCGACGTCGGGGCCGAGGACCGCCCGGTACGAGGTGGCGGTGGTCGTGGAGCACCTCCGGGACGGCATCGCGGAGGTGCTGCGCACCGCCGGGGTCCCCGCGGAGCGGCTGCTCGGCGTCGGGATCGGCGTCCCCGGCATCGTCGAGCGGACCCCGGAGGACGGGGCGGTGGTGCACGGCCAGACGATCGGCTGGGAGGCGGTGCCGCTGGAGCGGCTGCTGCGCGAGGCCGTCGACCTGCCGGCGGAGGTGCCGTACCGGATCGAGAACGGGGCCAAGACCCTGGGCCAGGCCGAGATGTGGTTCGGCGCCGGACGCGGGGCCCGCAGCGCGGTGGTCGTCCTCTTCGGCTCGGGCGTCGGCGCGTGCGTGGTGACGGATCCGCTCGGCCCCGGGCGGGCCCTGGAGTGGGGCCACCTGACGGTCCGGGTCCGGGGCCGGCGGTGCCGCTGCGGCGCCCAGGGCTGCCTGGAGGCGTACGCCGGCGCGGAGGCCCTCCTCGAACGGTGGCGGGAGGCGGGCGGCGAACCCCCGGCCGGCGCGGACGAGGAGACGGCCCTGACCGCGATGCTCGCCGCGGCCCACCCGGCGGACGCGGAGGCGCGGGGGGCCGGCCCTTCGGGAGACGGGCTCCCCGGCGGCGGCCCTGCCGGAACCGCGTCTCCCGGTGCCGGTCCGTCCGGGGACGCCCCTTCGGGTGCCGGTCCGGTCCCCGATGCGGCCGCGCTCGCCGTTCTCGACGAGACCGCCGAGTACCTGGGCGCCGGACTGGCCGACCTGATCAACCTCTTCCAGCCGGAGCGGATCCTCGTCGGCGGCTGGGCCGGCCTCCAGCTCGGCAGCCGCTTCCTCGCCGCCGTGACGGCGTACGCCCGCGCGTACGCGCTCCGCCACCCCGGCGGCCGTACGGAGATCGCCCTCGGCACGCTCGGCCCCGAGGCGGTCACCGTCGGCGCCGGACTGCTGCCGCTGGTGGACTTCTTCGCCCAGGGCGGCCGCCGCCCCGAACGCGCCCCCAGCGTCCCGGCCCCCGCCTGGCAGACGGCCCTGCGGGACCGGGTCTCCACCTGACCCCGGGGCCCGGCGGGACGGACCCCGCCGCTCACCGCCCCCGGGAGGGGGCGGGGGCCGCGGCGGCCCCCTTCGGCCGTGCGGCGCGGGCGACGAGGAGGAGCAGCACTCCGCAGCCGGCGACCAGGGCCCAGCCCGGGCGCGAGGCGCGGGCGAGTTCCGCCGGGGCGGCGCCCGTGACCAGGCCGCCGGCGAGGGCGATGCCGAGGGCTGCGCCGACCTGCCGCGCGGTGGAGGTGATCGCCCCGGCCACGCCGGCCCGGGCGGGCGGCAGGCCGTCCACCGCGGTGGTGGTGATCGGGGCGTTGGCGAAGCCGAACCCGACGCCGATGAGCGCGTACGCGGCCAGGAGCGGGAGGAGTCCGGTGTGCGGGGTGAGCCGGACCAGGCAGAGCCCGCCGGCCGTGAGGAAACCGCCGGCGAGGAACAGGGGCGTCCGCGGTCCGGTACGGCCGACCATGCGGCCGGCCCAGGGGGCGCAGACGGTCGCCCCGACGGCCAGCGGCAGGGTCGCCGCGCCGGCGGCCAGCGGCGTCCACCCCCGGGTGTGCTGGAGGTAGAGGGTGTTCAGCAGCAGCGCCGCGTTGAGGGCGACGAAGACCGCCACCGCGCCCACGACGGCGCCGTTGAAGAGCGGGTTCGCGAAGAGCCGCGGGTCGATCAGCGGCTCGCTCCGGCGGGACTCGACCCGGGCGAACCCGGCCAGCGCCGTGGCGGCCGCCGCGTAGCCCGCCAGCGCCGCGGGCGACGTCCAGCCGACGCGCGGCCCCTCGATGAGGACGCCGACCACGAGGACGAGGAGCGCGGTCAGCAGGAACTGGCCGGGCGGGTCGAGCCGCCGGGCCCGCGCGGCCCGGGACTCCGGCACGAACACCGCGCTGAGCACCAGGGCGACCACGACGACGGGCGCGTTGACCCAGAACAGCGCCCGCCAGTCGAGCCCCGCGAGCAGCGCGCCGCCCGTGACGGGCCCGGCGGCCATGCTCAGTCCGAACACCGAGGCCCATATGCCGATCGCCCGCGCCCGCTCCTTCGGGTCCGGCGTCGCGTTCACCACGATCGCGAGCGCCACGGGGCTGAGCATCGAGGCGCCGACGCCCTGCAGGGCGCGGGCCGCGACGAGCGCACCCGCCGTCGGGGCGAGCGCGCAGAGCAGCGAGGCCGCGCCGAAGACGGCCAGGCCGCACTGGAAGACCCGGCGGCGGCCGAAGCGGTCCGCCAGCGCGCCGGAGGAGATCAGGAGACCGGCCAGGACGAGGGTGTAGGCGTCCACGACCCAGGCGAGGCCGCGCGTGTCGACGCCCAGGCCGTGCCCGATGGCGGGCAGGCCCACGTTGACGACGGTGGTGTCGAGGCCCACCAGGAACATGCTCAGGCAGCAGACGGCCAGGACCGTCCGGCGGCCGCGCGCGCTCAGCGCGGGTGGGACGGGGGGTGTCGTCGTGGTCGTGGTCATGGTCCGCCTCCGGCGTCCGGGAACGATGGTCCCGCAAGGCTCGGCCCCGGTGGCGGTCGCGGCCCACCGTTTTTGCGGAGGCCGCAAAATGGCTCCATGGACAAGGGAACCGGGGACGCGGAGCTGGCGCGGATCCTCGACGGCATCGGACCCCGGCTGCGCGGGCTGCGGCGGGACCGGGGGCTCACGCTGGAGGAGCTCGCGGCCACGACCGGCATCTCGGTCAGCACGCTGTCCCGGGTGGAGTCGGGCAAGCGGCGGCCGACCCTGGACCTGCTCATCCCGCTGGCCCGGGCGCACCGCGTGGCGCTCGACCAGCTGGTGGCGGCGCCGGCCAGCGGCGACCCCCGGGTCCACCTGCGGCCCCTGCGCAAGGAACGCGGGAGCGTCCTCGTGCCCCTGACGCAGTATCCGGGCCGGGTGCAGGTCTTCAAGCAGGTGCTGGCGCCCCGCCGGCCGGAGCTGGTCACCCACGAGGGCTACGAGTGGCTCTACGTCCTCGCCGGCCGGCTGCGCCTCGTCCTCGGGGAGCGGGAGGTCACGCTGCGGCCCGGCGAGGTGGCCGAGTTCGACACCACCGAGCCGCACTGGTTCGGCCCCGCGGACGCCGAAGCGGTGGAGATCCTGCACCTGTTCGGGCCGCGGGGCGACCAGGCCGTCGTCCGCGCCGGGCCGTCCGCGGCCGAGCCCGCCCCGCCGGCCGCTCCCGCCGACGGGGCCCCGGGCGGCGGCGCCTAGGCGTACGGGTCGAAGGCGATGCCGGCCGGCTTCGCCTTGGCCAGGTGGTCGGCGAAACTGCCGTCCTTGAGCCCGAAGTGGGCACTGCCGAAGTCGGCCCCGGAGAGCTTCTCGCGGATGCCGGGCGGGTAGCCGTTCCAGCCGACGAGGGCGGGGAACTGCCAGGTGCCGCGGTGGTTCTCGGGCGGCTCGTCGTTGCCGTTGGCGGCCCGGAAGCAGTGGGTGCCGATGCCGTCCTTGTGGTAGACGACCTTCGGGTGGGTGCCGTCCCAGCGGATCGCGTCCCGGGCGTGGACCGTGAAGGAGCCGTGGTTGGAGGTGGAGACGTACTGGGCCTGCCCGTCCCGGATCCAGACGGCGACGTGCTCCCAGTCGTGGCGGTGGCCGCCGAGCCCGCTGCCCCAGACGGCCTGGTCCTTCTCGAAGTACAGGCCGTAGAGGACCGCGCACCAGCCGTTGTTGCAGAGCGAGCGGGCGTAGCCGTTGGTGTTGGCGAGGTCCCCGGAGTCCCGGCACTGGCTGCTGACCGTGCCGGACGGGTTCAGGCCGGGGTTGAGGGTGCCGTCCGGGCCGATCGCGGGCGTCGGGTAGCAGCCGTCGGTGTCGTAGTCGTAGGCCGGCTGGTAGGTCTGCTCCAGGGCGTCCGCGCGGGCCGGGAGGGCGGGCGGCGGGGCGGCGAGGGCGGTGGGCGGGAAGGCGAGGAGGAGCGCGAGGGCGCTGCCGAGAACGGCGGCCCCCTTGGTGACGCGACGCGGGGTCTTCAACTCCGGCTCCCTGAAGGGGTCGAGGGGTGGGGGCACCGTGCGGCGGCGGCCAGGACGGCCGCGCGCTGACATGCCCACTCCAAGCGGTGGTCAAACGGGCGGCAACCGCCGACCGCCCGGAAACGTCCTGATCAGCGAGGTCGGGGGAAGACCGGGGAAAGGGCGGATGGCGGTGGCGGGGCGGGAAGGGAAACCGGACGGCGCGGGGTGGCGGCGGGCGTTCCGGCGGAAGGCTGGCGGCGGACGGCGGCGCGGCCGGGTGCTCACCGTCCTCGGCGCGGTGACCGCCGGGCTGCTCGCGCTGCACCGGTTCGTGCCGAACACCCCGGGGCGGCTGGGCAGCCTGCTGGAGACCTTCCTGTTCTGGCTCGGCCCGCTCACCGCCGCGCTCCTCCTCTGCGCGGTGGTGCGGCGCGCCCGGGCGGCCCTGGTCGCGCTGCTCGTCGCGGCCGTCGCCTGGGCCGCCGTCTTCGGCCCGCCGCTGCTGCCCGCCGCGCCGCCCGGGGCCCGCGAACTCACCGTGGCGCAGCACAACGTGGCCGACGACAACGCCGATCCGGCCGGGACCGCCCGGGCCCTGGCGGAGAGCGGCGCCGACCTCGTCGCCCTCCAGGAGCTGGTCGATCCGGCGCTCGCGGTCTACCGCGAGGTCCTGGCGCCCCGCTACCCGTACCACGCCGTGCGGGGCACGGTCGGCCTCTGGTCCCGTCACCCGCTCACGGGCGCCCGGGCGCTGGACATCAAGCCGCGCGGCGTCGCGGAGCCGTGGCAGCGGGCGCTGCGGGCCGGGGTGCGCACGCCGTACGGGGAGGTGGCGGCGTACGTCGTCCACCTGCCGTCCGTCCGGCTGGGGCCCGGCGGGTTCGGGTCGGCCCGGCGCGACGAGAGCGCGGCCCGCCTCGGGCGGATCCTGGCGGCGGAGGCGTCCGAGCGGATCGTCCTGGCCGGCGACCTCAACGGCACCGTCGACGACCGCGGTCTGGCCCCGCTGACCTCGCGCCTCGCCGCCCCCGAGCGGGGCCTCGCCCTGAGCTACCCCGCCGGCCTCCCCCTGGCCCGCATCGACCAGGTCCTGGCGGGCGGCGCCCGGATCCCCGCGATCCGCACCCTCCCGGCCACCGGGAGCGACCACCTGCCGGTGCTGGCCCGGATCGCGGGGCTCCGGCCGGACCCCTCCTAGCGTCCCGGCGGACGGCGGCGGCGCCGCCGAGGCGGACGCGGGGGTCGTCGAGGACGGCGGCGGACCGCCGCCCCCGTCCCCGCGCGGACAGGCGCGGCAGGCGCGGACGATCGTCGCGGACCGGGTCAGCCGCCCACCGCAACCTCCCGAACGCGCCGCGCCCCGCAGCCGGTCGGACGGCCCTCGAAAGCCGCCCGCGCGTTCGGGAGTTGGAGGCGGGAGGGGTTGACGCGCGCCGGGCGCCTCCATAAGTTCACAGCTTGATAAAAGGCTTGCCGCCTTGCGGGACGCGTACGGATCCGGGCGGGCCGGGACCGCACGGCACCGCGGCACGCCTCCGACGAAAGGGTTGTCAGGTGCAACTCAAACTTCTGCGGGGGCGCCCCCGCTCCCTCGCCGCGCTCCTCACCGGCGCCCTCGTGGCGACCGGACTGGTCCTCACCGCCCCCGGCACCGCGCAGGCGGCCGGCGAGCGGGTGGACGTCTGGCTGACCACCACCTCCGACGCCGGAGGCCGTACCGTCACCCGGGGACTCGCCCCGCAGGCCCCGCTCGCCTTCGGACCGGCCGGCGGCGCCGCGGGCCACACCATCACCGTCGACGAGTCCACCACCTACCAGCGGTTCGAGGGCGGCGGCGCCTCGATCACCGACACCACCGCCCACCTGCTGCGCGGCGGCGCGGTCAGCGCCGCCACCCGCGACGAGGTGATGCGCCGGCTCTTCTCCCCCACCGACGGCATCGGGCTCTCCTTCGTCCGCAACCCCATCGGCGCCTCGGACCTCTCCCGCCCCGGCATGGTCTCGCTCGACGACACCTGCTGCGACCTGAACGACTTCGGCGCCAACGGCTACGACACCCCCGTGCGGCTGCTGACCGCGCAGGCCAAGCAGCTCAACCCGGCGCTGCGGGTCAAGGGCGTGCCGTGGAGCGCACCCGGCTGGATGAAGGACAACGGCCGGATGGACCAGATGGGCTGGCTGAAGTGGGAGCACTACCCCACCTACGCGCAGTATCTGGTCAAGTACGTCCAGAGCTACCAGGCGGCGGGAATCAAGGTCGACTACCTCTCGGTGCAGAACGAGCCGAACTGCTGCCAGGCCGGCAACCCCACGGCGATGAACTACCCGGGCATGAGCTGGAACCCGTCCGGCCTGGTCGAGTTCACCAAGAACCACGTCTACCCGGCCTTCCGGGCCGCCGGGATCACCACCAAGGTCCTGGTGCACGACTGGAACTACGGCGACTACGCGAACTTCGGCGCCGCCGTCCTCGCCGACGCGGGCGTCCGGAACGACCCGCTCTTCGGCGGCATCGCCTGGCACGGCTACTTCGGCGACCCGGCCGTCGGCAGCCAGGTGCACGCCCAGTACCCGTCGGTGCGCCAGTTCTCCACCGAGCACTCCGGCGGCACCTGGGTCGGGAACCAGCACGACGAGGACCTGAAGGACATCGTGTCCTACGCCCGCAACTGGAGCAGCAGCCTGGTGAAGTGGAGCCTGGCGCTCAACCAGGACATGGGGCCGCACAACGGCGGCTGCGGCACCTGCACCGGTCTGGTCACCGTGCAGGAGGGCGGCGCCCGGGCCGGGCAGGTCGACTACACGATCGAGTACTACACGACCGGTCACCTCACCAAGTTCGTGAAGCCGGGCGCGTACCGGATCGCCTCCACCGACGACGCGACGGTGCAGAACGTGGCCTGGCGCAACCCCGACGGCTCCAAGGCCCTCATCGCGCACAACGGCGGCGGCTCCGCGCAGTCCGTCCGCGTCGACTGGGGCGGCCAGTCCTTCACGTACACCCTCCCGGCCCGCACCACCGCCACCTTCACCTGGTCCGGGACGCCGGGCGCCGGGGCGCCCACCGGTCCGCTGACGGGGCTCGCCGGCAAGTGCCTCGACGTGGCCGGCGCGTCGAGCGCCGACGGCACCGCCGTGCAGCTCTACACCTGCAACGGCACGGCCGCCCAGCGGTGGACCCTCGCCGCCGACGGCAGCGTCCGGGCGCTCGGCAAGTGCCTCGACGCGACGGGCGGCGCGACCGCCGACGGCACCAAGGTGCAGCTCTACACCTGCAACGGGACCGGCGCCCAGCGGTGGACGTACGACCCGGCCACCCATGACGTGGTCAACACGGCCGCGGACAAGTGCCTGGACGTCACCGGCAACTCCTCCGCCGACGGCACCCGCGCCCAGATCTGGACCTGCACCGGCGGCGCCAACCAGAAGTGGACCCACCAGCCGTCGTGACCGTGCCCCCCTTTCCTCCTCCCCGTCTCCAGGAGACCGCATGCCGCACCAGCGCCACCGCAAGAAAGCGCGCGCCCGAGGGCTCGCCGCCATCGCCGCCACCGCCCTGATCACGGGCCTCGTCGGCGCCGCGCCCACCTCCGCCGCGCCGGCCGCCGATGCCCCGGCGCCCCGGATCGTCGACCGCTTCGAGGGCGAGGTGCCGTTCGCGGCCCCGCCCGCCGAGGGGATCTTCACCTGGGGCAGCGACGCCGACGACCACCCGGCGCTCACGCTCGCCGAACGGGCCGACGCCCCCGAGGGCGACAAGGTCCTCGAAGGCCGCTACGACATCAGCGGCTGGGGCGGCTTCACCCACGACTTCGCCTTCGACCGGCCCGCCCAGGACTGGACCGCGCACGGCGGCATCCGGTTCTGGTGGTACGGACAGAACACCGCGCCGCTGCCGCCCGGCTCGGGCAGGCGGATCCACTTCGAGCTCAAGGACGGCGGCGCGAACGGCGAGGCGTCCGAGCTGTGGACGACCTCCTTCACCGACGACTGGGAGGGCTGGCACCTGGTCGAACTCCCCTTCTCCTCCTTCCGGTACCGCGCCGACTACCAGCCGGTCGGCGGCATCGACCACGTCCTCGGCCTGGACCGGATGTGGGGGTACGCGCTGACGCTGCCGACGGGCGCGCCGGGCTCCTTCGCGCTCGACGGGATCGAGCTGTACGGCACGGCCGACCCCGCGCTGACCACGCAGGTCGTCACCGGGGCCGCCGTGCACCCGGTGGCGGAGGGGACCGCCGCCCGGATCGACGTCACCGTGACCACCACGGGCGCGGCGCCGACCGACCGGCCCGTCACCGTCGCCTACGCGACGAAGGACGACGGGCCGGCCGAGCCCGGTGAGGACTACCGGCCGGTCGCCGGAACGCTCGTCTTCCCGGCCGGGACGCCCTCCGGCACCACCCGCTCGATCACCGTCGAGACGCGGGAGGACGGCGCGGGCGAGGCCGCCGAGACGATCCCGGTACGGCTGACGGTCGAGGGCGCCAAGGCGCCCGCCGAGCACCCGGTCGTCGTGGTGAACGCGCACGGGCTGCCGTACCTCGACGCACGGCTGCCGGTGAAGCGGCGGGTCGCCGACCTGCTGGCCCGGATGACCCTGGCCGAGAAGGCCGGGCAGATGACCCAGGCCGAGCGGAACGCGCTGCGGGCCCCCGGCGACATCGCCGGGTACGCGCTCGGTTCGCTGCTCTCGGGCGGCGGCTCGGTGCCCTCGCCCAACACGCCGGAGGCGTGGGCGCGGATGATCGACGGCTACCAGCTGCGCACCCGGGCGACCCGGCTCCAGATCCCGCTGATCTACGGGGTGGACGCGGTGCACGGGCACAACAACGTGGCCGGGGCGACCGTCATGCCGCACAACATCGGCATCGGCGCGACCCGCGACCCGGCGCTCGCCGCCCGGACCGGCGCGGTGACGGCGAAGGAGGTGCGGGCGACCGGAGTCCCGTGGGACTTCGCGCCGTGCCTGTGCGTGACGCGGGACGAGCGCTGGGGCCGGTCGTACGAGGCCTTCGGCGAGGACCCGGCGCTGGTGACCGCGATGGAGACGGTCATCCAGGGCATGCAGGGCGCGCGGAACGGCAAGGACCTCGACCGCAACGACAAGGTCCTCACCAGCGCCAAGCACTTCGTCGGCGACGGCGGCACGGAGTTCGGCTCGTCGACGACCGGCTCGTACACGATCGACCAGGGCGTCACCCGGGTCACCCGTGAGGAGCTGGAGGCGGTCCATCTCGCCCCGTTCGCGGAGGCGGTGAAGCGCGGCGCGGGCACGGTCATGCCCTCGTACTCCTCGCTCGACGTCATCGGGGACGAGCACGGCCCGGTGAAGATGCACGCCAACGCCGAGATGATCAACGGGGTGCTGAAGGACCGGATGGGCTTCGAGGGCTTCGTCATCAGCGACTGGCAGGCCATCGACCAGATCCCCGGCGACTACCCGAGCGACGTGCGGACCTCGGTCAACGCCGGCCTGGACATGATCATGGTGCCGACGGACTACCAGGGGTTCACCCGGACCCTGGTCGCCGAGGTCGGGGCCGGCCGGATCCCGGTCTCCCGGATCGACGACGCCGTGGCCCGGATCCTCACCCAGAAGTTCCGCCTCGGTCTCTTCGAGAAGCCGTACGCGGACACCACCCACCTCTCCTCGGTCGGCTCGGCCGAGCACCGGGCGGTGGCCCGCGAGGCCGCCGCCGCCTCACAGGTGCTGCTGAAGAACGAGGGCGGGCTGCTGCCGCTGAAGCCCGCGCAGAAGGTGTACGTGGCCGGCTCCAACGCCGACGACCTGGGCAACCAGACCGGCGGCTGGACCATCAGCTGGCAGGGCTCCTCCGGGAAGCACACCACCGGCACGACGATCCTCGAAGGGATGCGGAAGAACGCGCCCGGGCTCACCTGGTCCCAGGACGCGTCCGCGCCGGTCGAGGGGTACGACGCCGGGGTCGTGGTGGTCGGCGAGACGCCGTACGCGGAGGGCGTCGGGGACGTCGGCAACGGGCACGACCTGGAGCTGAGCGCCGCCGACAAGGCGGCCGTGGACCGGGTGTGCGCGGCGATGCCGTGCGCGGTGCTCGTGGTCTCCGGCCGGCCGCAGCTGATCGGCGACCGGCTGCCGGGGATCGACGCCCTGGTGGCGTCCTGGCTGCCGGGCACCGAGGGCGACGGCGTCGCCGACGTGCTCTACGGGCGGGTGCCGTTCACCGGACAGCTCCCGGTGACCTGGCCGAGGTCGGAGGCGCAGCTGCCGGTGAACGTCGGCGACGCCGCGTACGACCCGCAGTACCCGTACGGCTGGGGGCTCACCACCCTGACGGCGGCGCCGAAGGGCGGGGAGACGACGCTGAAGGCGCTCGGGCTCGCGGCCCGGGTGCTCCAGGCGGCCGGGCGGGGCGATTCACCCGAGGCGCGGCGCCTGGTGGCCCGGGCCCGGCTGCTGGTGCAGGATCGCGTCGGGCAGCGGGTCACGGAGGCGGTGGCGAAGCCCTTCGCCGAGGCCGACCACCGGCTGCTCTCCGGTGACCCGGCGGGCGCGGTGGAGCGGCTGACCGCGGCCTACCGCGCGGCCGGCTGAACAGCGGGCCCGGTGGACCGGCGCCTCGCGGGAGGCCGGTCCACCGGGCCCGTCCGGTCGCGCCCGGGCATGGCGTTGCATAGCCATGCGGATTGATGCATACTCTTTCCATGTCCAAGGTTCTCACCTCCCTTCCCGTCGGCGAGCGCGTCGGCATCGCCTTCTCCGGTGGTCTCGACACCTCCGTCGCGGTCGCGTGGATGCGTGACAAGGGCGCGGTCCCCTGCACGTACACCGCCGACATCGGCCAGTACGACGAGCCCGACATCGCCTCGGTGCCCGGGCGCGCCCGGACCTACGGCGCCGAGGTGGCCCGCCTGGTCGACTGCCGCGCCGCGCTGGTCGAGGAGGGGCTGGCCGCGCTCACCTGCGGCGCCTTCCACATCCGCTCGGGCGGCCGGGCCTACTTCAACACCACCCCGCTGGGCCGCGCCGTCACCGGCACCCTCCTGGTGCGGGCGATGCTGGAGGACGACGTCCAGATCTGGGGCGACGGCTCGACCTTCAAGGGCAACGACATCGAGCGGTTCTACCGCTACGGCCTGCTGGCCAACCCGCACCTGCGGATCTACAAGCCGTGGCTGGACGCCGACTTCGTCACCGAGCTCGGCGGCCGCAAGGAGATGTCGGAGTGGCTCGTCGCCCACGACCTCCCCTACCGGGACTCCACCGAGAAGGCGTACTCCACCGACGCCAACATCTGGGGTGCCACCCACGAGGCGAAGACCCTGGAGCACCTGGACACCGGCATCGAGACCGTCGACCCGATCATGGGCGTGCGGTTCTGGGACCCGTCGGTCGAGATCGCCGCCGAGGACGTGACGATCGGCTTCGAGCAGGGCCGCCCGGTCACCATCAACGGCAAGGAGTTCGCCTCCGCCGTCGACCTGGTCATGGAGGCCAACGCCATCGGCGGCCGGCACGGCCTGGGCATGTCCGACCAGATCGAGAACCGGATCATCGAGGCCAAGAGCCGCGGCATCTACGAGGCCCCCGGCATGGCGCTGCTGCACGCGGCGTACGAGCGCCTCGTCAACGCGATCCACAACGAGGACACCCTCGCCCAGTACCACAACGAGGGCCGCCGGCTCGGCCGCCTCATGTACGAGGGCCGCTGGCTGGACCCGCAGGCGCTGATGATCCGCGAGTCGCTCCAGCGCTGGGTCGGCGCCGCCGTCACCGGCGAGGTCACCCTGCGGCTGCGGCGCGGCGAGGACTACTCGATCCTCGACACCACCGGCCCGGCCTTCAGCTACCACCCGGACAAGCTGTCCATGGAGCGCACCGAGGACTCCGCCTTCGGCCCGCTGGACCGGATCGGCCAGCTGACCATGCGGAACCTGGACATCGCCGACTCCCGCGCCAAGCTGGAGCAGTACGCCGGCATCGGCCTCATCGGCACCGGCAGCCCGGCCATCGGCGCCGCGCAGGCCGCCGCCACCGGCCTCATCGGCTCGCTCGCCGAGGGCGGCGCCGAGGCGATCGCCTCGCGCGGCGAGACCCCCGACAGCGAGGAGACGGCGCTGGACCGCGCCGCCATGGAGACCGGCACCGACTAGTCCCCCCGCACCCGTCCCCCGCTCGTGGGCCGGCCCGGAACTCCGGGCCGGCCCACGGCCGTGTCCGGACACCCGGCCGTCTCCGGACGCCTCGGCCGTCCCGGGCGCCTCGGCCGCCTCAGCCGGTGATCGAGAAGAAGATCGTGTCGTGGGTGTACCAGTCGTAGCCCCGCGCCCTGGTGGACTCCCACTCCTCGTGCTCGAACTCCAGCTTCTCGGTGAGGAGGTCGAGGTCGTGGACGAAGTCCGGGTCGATCTTGTCGCGGACCGCCCGGTAGGCGTCGACGGCCGGCTTCGCCTTGGCGAGCGGCAGCATGCCGATGTCCGGGCCGTCGATCGCGTGGGGGATGTGGAAGGGGATCTCGTCCGGCGGGCCGGAGAAGAGGTAGCCGTGCGGCAGCAGGTCGGCGGGCACGCCGTGCCGCCTCAACTGCTCGTCGAGAAGGCCGAAGAAGGTGCTGGGCCTGGAGTAGACGCCCAGGTCCGCGGGGTCGGAGCCGCAGTGGTCGATGATGTGCTGGAGCGCCCGGGCGTACGCCTTGCCCGCGTACTCCCCCTCCGCGTCGGCGCGGCCCTCGATCAGGTGCTCCAGGGCCTCGGGGACGGTCAGCCCCCAGTCGAGGCCCTGGTGGTCGAGGTCGCGCCGGTCGGCCTCGGCCCGCTCGCGCATCATGGCGAGCACGCGCCGCTGGTCGTCGGTGAGGCGGTCGGCGGCGCCCAGGTACGCGACGGCCCCGGCCCGGTCGCCGGTGGTGTACGAGATGATTCGGCTCATGATCGACATGCTGCCATCCGGCACTGACAACGCCCCCTCGGCCGAAGCCGAGGGGGCGTCGCGGGTGGTGACGCGGGGTCAGCCGGCGAGCAGCTGAAGGGTGTCGATGACGCGGTTGGAGAAGCCCCACTCGTTGTCGTACCAGGCGACGACCTTGACGTGGCGGCCGTCGACGCGGGTGAGGGCGGCGTCGAAGATGGAGGAGTGCGGGTTGCCGGTGATGTCGGAGGAGACCAGCTCGTCCTCCGAGTACTCCAGGACGCCGGCGAGCTTGCCCTCGGCCGCCTTGCGGTAGGCGTCGAGGATCTCCTCGCGGGTGACCTCGCGGGAGACGGTCGTGTTGAGCTCGACGATCGAGCCGACCGGCACGGGGACGCGGATCGAGTCGCCGGAGAGCTTGCCGTCCAGCTGCGGGAGCACGAGGCCGATGGCCTTGGCGGCGCCGGTGCTGGTCGGGACGATGTTGACGGCGGCGTTGCGGGCGCGGCGGGCGTCGCGGTGCGGGCCGTCCTGGAGGTTCTGCTCCTGGGTGTAGGCGTGCACGGTCGTCATGAAGCCGTGCTCGATGCCGGCCAGCTCGTCGAGGACGGCGGCCAGCGGGGCGAGCGCGTTGGTGGTGCAGGAGGCGTTGGAGACGATCGTGTGCAGCTCGGCGTCGTACGTGTCGCTGTTCACGCCGTAGGCGAGGGTGACGTCGGCGCCGTCGGAGGGGGCGCTGACGAGGACCTTCTTCGCACCGGCGTCGAGGTGGAGGCGGGCGTCCTTGGCGCTGGTGAAGCGGCCGGTGGCCTCCAGGACGATGTCGACACCGAGCTCGGCCCAGGGCAGGTTCGCCGGCTCGCGCTCGGCGAGGACCTTGATGCGGCGGCCGTCCACGACGAGAGTGTCGCCGTCGACGGAGACCGGGCGGCCGAGGCGGCCGGAGGTGGAGTCGAAGGCGAGGAGACGGGCGAGCGCCTTCGGCTCGGTGAGGTCGTTGACGGCGACGACCTCCAGCGCGGTGTCGCGCTCCAGGAGGGCGCGGAGCACGTTGCGTCCGATGCGACCGAAACCGTTGATGGCGATGCGAGTCATGAGCGGGTGTCCCTTCCGTTTCTTCGCCCCCAGCCTCGCTCGTCCGGCCCCGGCGCGGCAGGGGCGAGATCGCCACGGTCCGCAAGGATCGTGCCAAGATCTGGCGATCCGGCCCGGCGGGGGTCTCAGTCGCCCCGGGTGAAGGTGCGCCGGTAGTCGCTCGGGGTGGTGCCGAGGATGCGCTGGAAGTGCATCCGCAGGTTGGCGCCGGTGCCGAGGCCGGTCTCCGCGGCGATCTGCTCGACGCCGAGCTCGGAGCGTTCGAGCAGTTCGCGGGCCCGGTCGACGCGGGCGCGGAGCAGCCACTGCATGGGGGTGTAGCCGGTCTCCTCGACGAAGCGGCGGGAGAAGGTGCGGGGCGAGACGGCGGCGTGGCGGGCGAGGACGTCGAGGGTGAGGGGTTCGTCGAGGCGGTGCAGGATCCACTCGCGGGTGGCGGCGAAGCGCTCGCCGTGCGGTTCGGGGACGCTGCGCGGGACGTACTGGGCCTGGCCGCCGCTGCGGTAGGGGGCGGCGACGAGCCGGCGGGCGGCGTGGTTGGCGGCGCCGACGCCGAGGTCGCCGCGGAGGATGTGGAGGCACAGGTCGAGGCCGGAGGCGGCGCCCGCGGAGGTGAGGACGCTGCCCTCGTCGACGAAGAGCACGTTCTCGTCGACCCGGACCAGGGGCCACTTCTCGGCGAGGGCGCGGGCGTAGTGCCAGTGGGTGGTGGCCCGCCTGCCGTCGAGGAGGCCGGTGGCGGCGAGGGCGAAGGCGCCGGTGGAGATGGCGGCGAGCCGCGCCCCGCGCGCGTGGGCGGCGATCAGGGCCTCGACGACGGCGGCGGGCGGGTCCTCGCGGTCGGGGAAGCGGTAGCCGGGGACGAAGACGATGTCGGCCCAGGCGAGCGCGTCCAGGCCGTGGGCGACGTTGTACGACAGGCCGTCGCCGCCGGTCACCAGGCCGGGGACGGCGCCGCAGACGCGTACCTCGTAGGGCATGCTCGCGCGGGTCGTGAACACCTGGGCGGGGATGCCGACGTCGAGGGGCTTGGCCCCTTCGAGGACGAGGACGGCGACGCGGTAGAGACGGGTGGGTGGCACGTCACGAGCCTACGTGGCGCCGGTGGACGGCCGGCGGGCCCGGCCACGCGCGCGTGGGGGCGGGTCACGACCGCCGTCTCCGTGGTCCTGACCGTGGGGCCCGGCCACGCGCGCGTGGGGGCGGGTCAGCCGTTCGGGAGGATGACCGCGCGGCCGTTGATCCGGCCCGCGTGCAGCCGCTCGTACGCCTCGGGGGCCTCGTCCAGGCCGTAGGTCTCGACGTGGACGTCGACGGCTCCGGCGCGGGCCAGGTCGAGGACCTCGACGAGTTCGGCGCGGGTGCCCCAGTACGGGGAGGCGACGCTCACCTCGTACGGGAGGGCGCCGAAGCCGACCGGCAGGGTGCCGCCGCCGAGGCCGACGATGGTGACGTCGCCCTCGACCGCGGCCATGGCGCCGGCGGCGGCGGTGGTGGGCGGGGCGCCGACGAAGTCGAGGACCACCTCGGCGCCGCGGCCGCCGGTGAGGTCGCGGACGGTGGCGGCGGCGGAGGCGTCGGAGAGGACGGTCTCGTGGGCGCCGACGGCCCGGGCCAGGGCGAGCTTCTCCTCGGTGACGTCGAGGGCGACGACCCGGGCGGCGGTCATGGCGCGCAGCAGCTGGACGGCGACGTGGCCGAGGCCGCCGGTGCCGATGACGACGGCGGTCGAGCCGGGGACGAGCTTCGGCAGGGAGCGCTTGACGGCGTGGTACGGGGTGAGGCCGGCGTCGGTCAGCGGCACCGTCTTCACCGGGTCGAGGCCGTCGAGCGGGACGAGGTGGCGGGGGCTGTCGACGACCATGTACTCGGCGATGGCGCCGGGCGCGCCGAGGCCGGGCGGGTGGATGCCGAGCCCGGCGGCGCGCAGGCAGTAGTTCTCCTTGCCCTGGGCGCACGTCCAGCAGGTTCCGCAACCCCAGGGGCCGTAGACGGCGACGGCGTCGCCCTCGCCGAGGCCGGTGACGCCGTCGCCGAGGGCCGCGACGGTGCCGACGCCCTCGTGGCCGAGGGTGAGGGGCAGCGGGAAGGGCAGCTGTTCGGCGGGCCAGCTCATCACGGCGATGTCGGAGTGGCAGACGCCCGCGGCGGTGACCTTGAGGAGGACCTGTCCGGGGCCGGGCTCCGGATCGGGGACGGTGACGACCTCGGGGGCGGCACCCACGGTGCGGTACTGCAGGGCCTTCATGGCGCGTTCCTTTCCGGCGTCGCTGGGGGCGCAGCGGCCGCGGGGCGGGCGGGCGCGCCCTCTCCAGGGTGCGGCCGGACCGGCGCCCGCGCGCGGCGGGACCGCCCGCCCGGCGGCGGTCAGGCGCGCAGCGTGTACCAGGGGCGGTCGGCGTGCTCGGCGGGGGTGCCGTCGAGGATCCGCGCGGTGCGGGCCGCCGGGTCGAGGAGGACGGTCGCGAGGCTGGCCCAGCGCCGGCCGAGGGGCGCCTCCGGGTCGGGGACGCAGGTGACGGGCGGCTCGCCGGGGCCGGTCACGAGGAGGCGCAGCAGGTCGTCCGGGGTGGTGACGGACTCCCGTGCGAGCCGGTCGCGGAGGAAGTCGTACCGCTCGCCGGAGTCGGGCTGGTAGAGCCAGGTCTTCTCGTGGCGCGCGGGGCGCGGGCTCAGGAAGTGGTTGGTGCGCAGGTGGGTGGCGTCGGCCGCGGCCGGGACCTCGAAGACGCCCTCGGGGCTGAGGTCGAGCAGGACGGCCCGCTCCTCGTCGAAGAGCAGGAAGGAGCCGGACGAG
Organism: Streptomyces sp. NPDC035033; assembly: GCF_040636735.1. NCBI lineage: Bacteria > Bacillati > Actinomycetota > Actinomycetes > Kitasatosporales > Streptomycetaceae > Streptomyces > Streptomyces sp. NPDC035033. The sequence goes on from NZ_JBEZUZ010000036.1 coordinate 30,203, forward strand.
GCGATCGGGGCCGAGCGGATCAGCTCGACGGCGTGGGCGGCGCCGTCGGCCTCCTCCAGGACGAGGGCGGCGAGGACGTGCACGGGCAGGCCGCCGACGCGGTCGTACCGGTGGCCGAGGATGTTGAAGTGGAGGGCGAGTCCGGCGCTGTTGACGCCGATCTTGGCGAGGATGCCGTGCTCGGTGAGGCCGACGTGGCGGTGGGTGCCGCCGGCGGCGTCGACGGTGTGCCAGGAGGCGCCGAGTTCGACGTGCCAGTCCCAGGTCTGGACGCCGAGGTGGGTGGTGCCGCCGCCGGGGGCCGGGACCCGGCGGACGACGGTGGAGCACTCGCCGGGCGGGACGGCGCGCCCCCGGGCGAGGATCTCGGTGCGGGCGTTGAGCGCGGCGACCCGCCACGGTGCGACGCCCGCTCCCTCCGCGAGGCCCTCGATCTGCTCGCGCAGGGCGGGCCGGAAGGCGTCGATCGCGTCCAGGGCCCGGCGGGCGTCGTCCCGCACGGTCCCCTCGGCGATGCCGGCGAGGGCGAAGAGCCGGTCGTAGACGTCGAGGGCGGCGTGCAGCCCCGCGGCGAGCCCGGCCCCCCGCAGCCGTCCCCGCTCGCGCGGGTCGGCGGCGTCGACGGCCACGTGGAGCCGGTGTTCGGGGCGGGGGAAGGCGGTGAGGGACATGGCGGGCTTCCTGGGCGGCGGGCGGACGGCACTTTATTGGCCGTACGACCAATAGCCTGCGGCCCATCCAACAGCGCGGGCCCGCGGACCGTCAAGCCCGGCCCCTCCCCCGGACATGCCGCGCGCCGCGCGCTCCACCGGGGGACGGCGGAGCGCGCGGCGCGGGCGACGGGCAGAACGGGGCGGGGCGTCAGGCCGAGCAGGACGGACAGCGGCCGCGGTAGGTGATGTCGACCTTGGAGACGGTGAAGCCGTACCGCTCGGAGTCGGGCAGGACGGCCAGCGGGTCACCGGTGGGACGGACGTCGCGGATGGTGCCGCACTCCGTGCAGACCAGGTGCTGGTGCGGGCGGTGGGCGTTGGGGTCGTACCGCTTCGCGCGGCCGTCGGTGGAGAGCTCCACCACCTCCCCGAGGGAGACCAGTTCGCCCAGGGTGTTGTAGACGGTCGCCCGGGCGATCTCGGGAAGTCGCTCCACGGCGCGCGCGTGCACCTCGTCGGCGGTGAGGTGCACGTGCTCGCCGGCGAGGACCTCCGCGACGACGCGCCGCTGCGACGTCATCCGCCAGCCTCTGGCCCGCAGCCGCTCCAGCAGGTCACTCATAGGGGGCCTACCTGTTCCTTCTCGGCGAGGACGGGGGCGCGGGGCGTCCTGCGCCCGGGCCCGGCCCCACCACTTTGGCATTCTTCTTGACTTGGACTTAGTCCATTGTAGGATCAGTTTCGTTGATGGCCAAGGGACAGGAAGAGTCCGCGCACGGCGGGAGACGAGGACGTGACGTACCGGCTCCGGGGAGCACCCCGGCCGGCGCCGCCCCGTCGGACCTCCGTGTCCGCGGCCTTCCCGCGCGTGTCCGGAAGGAATACCCATGTCTGAGAACCTCGATGCACACGGCGGCGACGTGAAGGCCGAGGGAGCGGGCGGCTGCCCCGTCGCCCACGGGCGCGCCGCGCACCCCACGCAGGGCGGTGGCAACCGCACGTGGTGGCCGAACCGGCTCAACCTGCGGATCCTGGCCAAGAACCCCGCCGTGGGCAACCCGCTCGGCGAGGACTTCGACTACGCCGAGGCGTTCAAGTCGCTCGACCTCGCCGCCGTGAAGCGGGACATCGCCGAGGTCCTCACCACCTCGCAGGACTGGTGGCCGGCCGACTTCGGCCACTACGGCCCGTTCATGATCCGCATGGCCTGGCACAGCGCGGGCACCTACCGCATCAGCGACGGCCGCGGCGGCGCCGGCGCCGGCCAGCAGCGCTTCGCCCCGCTCAACAGCTGGCCGGACAACGGCAACCTGGACAAGGCCCGCCGTCTGCTGTGGCCGGTGAAGAAGAAGTACGGGCAGGCCATCTCCTGGGCCGACCTCATGATCCTCACCGGCAACGTGGCCCTGGAGTCGATGGGCTTCGAGACCTTCGGCTTCGCCGGCGGCCGCGAGGACGTGTGGGAGGCCGACGAGGACGTCTACTGGGGCCCGGAGACCACCTGGCTCGGCGACGAGCGCTACTCGGGCGACCGCGAGCTGGAGGAGCCCCTCGGCGCGGTCCAGATGGGCCTCATCTACGTCAACCCCGAGGGCCCCAACGGCAACCCGGACCCGGTCGCCGCCGCCCGCGACATCCGCGAGACCTTCCGCCGGATGGCGATGAACGACGAGGAGACCGTCGCCCTCATCGCCGGCGGCCACACCTTCGGCAAGGCGCACGGCGCCGGCCCGGCCGAGAACGTCGGCGCGGACCCGGAGGCCGCCCCGATCGAGGCGCAGGGCCTCGGCTGGGCGAGCGGCTACCGCTCCGGCAAGGGCGCCGACGCCATCACCAGCGGCCTGGAGGTCACCTGGACCACCACGCCCGCCCGGTGGGGCCACGACTTCTTCAAGCACCTCTTCGAGTACGACTACGAGCTGACGAAGAGCCCGGCGGGCGCCCACCAGTGGGTCGCCAAGAACGCCGAGGCGATCATCCCGGACGCGTACGACCCGGAGAAGAAGCACCTCCCGACCATGCTCACCACGGACCTGTCGCTCCGCTTCGACCCGGTCTACGAGCAGATCTCCCGCCGCTTCTACGAGAACCCCGACCAGTTCGCGGACGCCTTCGCCCGCGCCTGGTACAAGCTGACCCACCGTGACATGGGTCCGGTCGTGCGCTACCTCGGCCCCGAGGTCCCGTCGGAGGAGCTCGTCTGGCAGGACCCGCTGCCGGCCCGCACCCACGAGCTGATCGACGCGGCGGACATCGCCTCCCTCAAGGAGAAGATCCTCGCCTCGGACCTGACCGTCGCCCAGCTGGTCGGCGCGGCCTGGGCCGCCGCCTCCTCCTTCCGCGGCAGCGACAAGCGCGGCGGCGCCAACGGCGGCCGCATCCGCCTGGAGCCGCAGCGCGGCTGGCAGGTCAACAACCCGGACGACCTGGCCCAGGTGCTGCGCGTCCTGGAGGGCGTCCAGGAGTCCTTCAACGCCGGCCGGACCGACGGCAAGCAGGTCTCCCTCGCCGACCTCGTCGTCCTCGCGGGCTCCGCGGCGGTCGAGAAGGCGGCCAAGGACGCCGGCCAGGACGTCGAGGTGCCGTTCACGCCGGGCCGCGTGGACGCCTCCCAGGAGCAGACGGACGTCGAGTCCTTCGCCGCCCTGGAGCCGCAGGCGGACGGCTTCCGCAACTACCTCGGCAAGGGCGTCCGCCTCCCCGCCGAGTACCTCCTCGTCGACCGCGCCAACCTGCTCACGGTCAGCGCCCCCGAGCTGACGGTCCTCGTCGGCGGCCTGCGCGTCCTGGGCATCACGGCGCCGCAGACCTCCCTCGGCGTCCTCACCGAGACCCCCGGCAAGCTGACGAACGACTTCTTCGTCAACCTGCTGGACCTGGGCACCACCTGGTCGGCGACCTCCGGCGACGCCAACACCTTCGAGGGCCGCGACGACGTGACCGGCGAGGTCAAGTGGACCGGCACCCGCGCCGACCTGGTCTTCGGCTCGAACTCGGAGCTGCGCGCCCTCGCCGAGGTGTACGCGAGCGACGACGCCAAGGAGAAGTTCGTGACGGACTTCGTCGCGGCCTGGACCAAGGTCATGGAGCTGGACCGCTTCGACCTCCGCTGACCCGCGCCACCGCGAGTCCGCCGGGACCGCCCGGCACCCCGCGCCCCCGGGACCTTCCACGGTCCCGGGGGCGCCCCCGTCCCCGGCGGACCCCCGCCGTCCCGTGCCGCCGTGGTCGCGCCCCCGTCCCCGGCGTCCGCGGCACGGCCCCCGACCGCCGCCGGTGACCGGGGCGGGCGTCACGCGCCCGCCGGCACCCGCCCCACCAGACGGTCCGTCAGCGCCATGAGGCGCCGGCGGGCCTCCGTGTCGTACGCCTGCTCGTGGGCGCGCGCGTCGGTGAACCGGTCGAGGTACCGTCCGGTGACCCCGGCCAGCTCGGGGTCGACGACGAGCCGCACGGTGGGGCGGACGCCCTCCTCGACGCCGACGAGCGGGGTGAGGCCGTAGGCCCGGACGGCCGCGGTGTCCATGAGGTGGGCCGGGTGGAGGGCGTTGACGGTGACGCCGGTGCCGTCGAGCTCCTCGGCCAGGGCGAAGGTCGCCATGATCAGGGCCAGTTTGCTGCGGCAGTAGGCGCGCAGCCCCTCGTACTCCTTCTCGAACATGAGGTCGTCGAGGTCGACGGTCTCCTGGCCGATGGAGGCGACGTTGACGACGCGGGCCGGCGCGGAGGCGGTGAGCAGCGGCAGCAGGCCGCGGGTGAGGGCGTAGGGGGCGAGGTGGTTGACGGCGAGGCGCAGTTCGTGGCCCTGGGCCGAGACCTCGCGTTCGAGGGGGCGGGGGCCGCCGCCGGCGACCGCGTTGTGGACGAGGGCGTCGAGGCGGGGTTCCGCCGCGCGGACCCGGGCGGCGAGGGCCTCGACCTGGTCCAGGTCGGAGAGGTCCGCGCGGTAGGTGCGGACCTCTCCGCCGGCGTCCAGGGCGCGGACCTCGGCGGCGACGGCGGCGAGCCGGCCGGCGTCGCGGCCGTGCAGCAGGACGGTGCCGCCGCGGGCGGCGAGGTCGAGGGCGACGCCCCGGCCGAGGCCCTGCGTGGCCCCGGTGACGAGGGTGGTGTGGTGACGGGGGAGTTCGGTCATGGACGTGATCCTGGCCGGGCCGGCGCCGGGACGGGAGGGTGCGCCGGACCTGGTGTCGGCACCACCAGGCTCACCACCGGGCCCGCCACCGGGTCCGGTGCCGGGACCGGTGCCGGGCGGCCCGGCCGTCAGCGGGGGTCGAGCAGGCCGAGGAGGTGGGTGACCTCGGTGGCGACGGCGGTGCGGGCGGGGGTGAGGTAGCGGCGCGGGTCCACCTCGGCGGGGTGGGCGGTGAGGTGGTCGCGGACGGCCCGGGTGAAGGCCCTGTTGAGGTGGGTGGAGACGTTCACCTTGGTCATGCCGGCGGCGACGGCCCGGGCGAGCAGCGGATCGGGGACGCCGGAGGAGCCGTGCAGCACGAGGGGGACGTCGACGGCGGCCCGGAGGCGGGCGATCAGGCCGAGGTCGAGGACGGCGTCCCGGGTGACCATCTGGTGGACGCTGCCGACGGCGACGGCGAGGGCGTCGACGCCGGTGGCGGCGGTGAAGGCGCGCGCCTCGTCGGGGTCGGTGCGGACCCCGGGGTCGTGGGCGCCGCCCTTGCCGCCGATCTCGCCGAGCTCGCCCTCGACCCAGACGCCGTGCCGGTGGCAGTGCTCGACGACCTCGCGGGTCGCGGCCACGTTCTCCTCGTAGGGGAGCTTCGCGGCGTCGAACATGACGGAGCCGAGGCCGAGTTCCACCGCTTCGTGGACGAGCTCCGGGTTCTCGGCGTGGTCGAGGTGGACGGCGACCGGCGTCTTGGCGGCGCGGGCGAGCGCGAGGCAGGCCAGCGCGACGGGTTCGAGGGCGCCGTGGTAGCGGACGGTGTTCTCGCTGACCTGGAGGACGACGGGCCGGTCGGCCCGCTCGGCGCCGGCCACGATGGCCTGCGCGTGCTCCAGCTGGAGGACGTTGAAGGCGCCCACACCGGCGCCGGCGGCACGGGCCCGCCGGACGATCTCGTGGGTCGGGGTCAGTGGCATGGTCCTGCTCCGGATGCGGGGGACGGGACGGGGACGGGCGGAGGTACGGGGCGGGGTACGGGGCGCGCGGGGGTACGGGGACGGGGCCCTGTGCGCGCGGGCACGGGGACGGGCGGCGCGCGGCGGCCGGTTCAGGCGCCGGCGTCCGCGAGGACGACCGAGCGCGTGAGGTTCCGGGGCCGGTCGGGGTCGAGGCCGCGGGCCTCGGCGACCGCGACGGCGAGGCGCTGGGCCAGGACGAGTTCGGCGAGCGGATCGAGGCCGCCGGCGACGAGGACGCCGCCGACCGCGCGGATCTCCTCGGCGAGGCCGCCGGGCAGGGGGCCGAAGCTCCAGGCGACACGGCCGGGGCCGGTGATGCTGACGGGCCCGTGGCGGTACTCCATCGCCGGGTACGCCTCGGTCCACGCGCCGGCCGCCTCCCGCATCTTGAGCCCGGCCTCCTGGGCGAGGCCGTAGGTCCAGCCGGTGCCGAGGAAGGTGAACTGTTCGGCCTCGCGGACGGCGGTCTCCAGCGGCCGGACGAGGGCGAGTTCGGCGTCCTCGGCGGCGCGGGCGACGGGGGCGACGCCGTCCGGGAGGGCGTCCTCGGCCTCCAGATGGGCGCGGAGGAGGGCGAGGACGGTGGTGGCGAAGCGGGTCTGGACGACCGACTCCTCGTCGGCGAAGTCGAGGACGGCGACGGCGTCGGCGAGGTCCATGACCGGGGTGGCCGGGTCGGCGGTGAGCGCCGTGGTGGGGACGGTTCCGGAGAGCCGGTCGAGGACCGCGAGGACCTCGCTGGTGGTGCCGGAGCGGGTGAGGGCGACGACCCGGTCGTAGCGGCGGGCGAAGGGGAAGCGGGAGGCGGCGAAGGCGTCGGTCTCGCCGTGGCCGCCGGCCTCGCGCAGGTCCGCGTACGCCTGCGCCATGAACCAGGAGGTGCCGCAGCCGATCACGGCGACGCGCTCGCCGCGGCGGGGCAGGGCGGCCGTGTGCGCGGGCAGGGTGCGGAGCGCTTCGCGCCAGACGGCGGGCTGGGTGGCGATCTCGACGGCGGTACGGGAGGGGGCCATGCGCACTCCTTGCACGAAAGAGACACTCGCGATGTGTGAACCTGCTTGCGATGTGCATCATTCAAGCAGATTCACGCATGCGTCTGCCAGGGTTCACCGGGCACGGCACCGCGGGACCGAAGCGCCGCCCACGGGAGAAGCCGACCGGCACGCCCCGGCACGCAGACGACCTGACACGGCTTCAGGACAGGTGTGGGTCGCACCTCACACCCGTCCACCGACCGATCAGCCGGCCGTACGAGTACGGGATTCGCCCAGCGGGTCCGCGTCGCGTCCGTCTCGCCGGCCCGCGCTGCTCCTCGGCGCGTTTTCCGGTGTGGTCGCCGTCCGGGGCAGGCGTACCGGCACTCCGTTCCTGACCCGCCGTCCGGAACGCTCCTCGCGCCCAGTGCCGCACGAGAGGGCTTCGCCCCGACTCCCTTGGATCGGGGGCGATTCCATGTGATCGGATGGATCCATGAGTACGCGGACCTTGTACCTGTTCTGCAGCGCGGCACCCCCGGTCTTCGACGTCGCCCGGGTCATCGAGGAGGCACAGGCCGATGGGTGGGACGTCTGCCTGGGTCTCACCCCGACGGCGGCCCGCTGGCTCCACGAGTCCCTGGACGGCCTCGCCGCCCTGACAGGCCGGCCCGTGCGGTGGGACCACCGCTTTCCCGGTCAGCCGGACGTGTGGCCGAAGCCGGACGCCGTCCTCGTCGCACCCGCGACCTTCAACACGGTGAACTCCTGGGCGCTCGGGCTGACGGGCAACTGGCTGGTCGGCGTCGTCGCCGAGGGCATCGGCAAGGGCCTCCCCATGGCGATGGTGCCGTGCGTCAACCAGGCGTACGTCGCGCACCCGCAGTTCGAGCGGTCGATCGAGACCCTGCGCGGTGCCGGCGTGCGCGTGGTGTACGGCGAGGGCGGGTTCGTACCGAACCCGCCAGGAGAGGGCGACCCGACCGCGTACCCGTGGCGCGCCGCCCTGGAGGCGGTCGCGGAAGTCCACCGAGACTCGCGGGGATAGCGGGCGCGACCGCCGCGAGGAGCGCCTCCCGGGCCGCCGCAGAACGGCGGAGGCGCTCTTCCGGTCCGCTCGGTCGAGAACAGGACGGGCCACCGGCGCACGCCAGAACCGACAAGCGCCGTCGAAGCCGCTCCTCGCCAGGTGTGGCCGCGATGCGCCGGTCACGAGGGCGATTCGTCCTCCGGCGATCGCCGGTACGCGAAGGCGGCCGCGTCGGTGAGGAGCCGGCATCGGAAAGCAGAGCGGGACGCCGGCACACAGCAGCGGTCGCCGCCGCATCCGCATCCGCATCCGCATCCGCATCCGGCCATGGGACCTCCTCGCAGGAAGTCGGCCCGGCCCACGACCAGCAGCAGCGCTCAGGCCGTGCCACGCCTCTCGGAAAGGGCCTCGTCGCCGGACCCACCGGAGCCCGGCCGCGGTGCTACGTGGCGACGGCGTCGGCGATCGTGTCCCGGATCTGCAGGACCTGGTCGGCGCCGGTGATCGCGCACAGTCGCCTGATCTGGGCCGACGGCGCTGCCACGCGCAGCTTTCCCGACTGGTGGGTGAGGATCATGAGGTTCAAGAAGGACGAGTCCGCGAAGGCCACCCCCGAGACGTCCAGGATCACCTTCGGATGCGTTGCGGTCGCGGCCTTCAGCGCGTCGGCCAGAGGCCCGATGGAGTGGATGTCGTACTCCCCCCGGGCCTCGACGACCTGCGCCTCGCGGTACTCGTACTGGAGCACCACGCCCTGCGGCGACGCGCCCTCGGCCCCCTGCCCCGTCCATGGCTCACCGTCGCATGCGGACAGGCGTCCGGCGGCGACATCGTCCCAGGGCATACGGGAACTCCCTCCGACTGATCCCTCCGTCGGAGGGGTGTAGGACGTCTGATGCAGGAAAGTTATGTCATGCATTTCCCTTCTGGCAAGCCCGGTCGCGTAAAATCCAGGACCATGCTTGGAGTCCCTGAATCCCACACCGGATGGACGTTCATCACGAACCACGCCCGTGTACTGGCTGCGATCGCGGACAACCCGAACGCCCGCATCCGTGACATCGCCGCACGGTGCCGGCTCACCGAGCGCGCCGTGTCGCGGATCATCGTCGACCTCGAACGGGACGGCTACCTCTCCCACACGCGAGAGGGGCGGACGAACACCTACCGCATAGAGCCGGGCAAGGCGCTGCGCCACCCCGCGGAAGCGGGGCTCCCCTTGGCCTCGCTCCTCTCCCTGCTCGTGCAGAACGAGGCGGAGCGCGCCGGCCAGCAGCCGGTCTCCCACTAGAGGGCGGCTTCGAAAGGGCCGGGCTCGATGACGGCGGGGTGGACGAGGAGCCCGGCGCCGACCGGCACGGCGGGCAGCGGGCCCGGGCCCCGGCGCCCTCGATGCGAGCCCCGCCCGCGAGGCGCTTGAGGGGTGAACCCTTCGGCGGTGCCGGGCCGCCGGGCGTCGGGCGTCGCTCAGCGGCCGGCCAGGGCCGCCCGTCGGATCGTGGCGTCGAGGAGCGCGAGCGCGTCCTCGGCGGTGCGGCCGGGGGCGCGGTTCCAGGGGCCGATGAGGCCGTGCCACCCCCGGGACCGCAGCTCGGTCATGATCCAGGCGCCGGCCTCGTTCATGGTCGCGGCGCTGCCGTGGCCGAGCCGGTGGGCGGCGAGCAGGGCGCCGCAGACGCAGCGCGCGCCCCGCACGTCCCGCAGCTTGTACGGGGTGTTCTGCCAGCCCCATTCCGTCAGCACCCGGCGCGCGTGGGCCAGGTGGACGGAGGGCCGCACGTCGGGGCGGCCGATCCGGCGCCAGACGTGCAGCCGGTCGGGGAGGACGGCCCCGATCCGGCCGGGCAGCGGGCGCTCGGCCGGCGGGGCCGGCGGCAGGGCGTCGAGCGCGTCGGCGACGAGCCGGTCCACGGGGACGGAGAGCAGGCGCCGCCAGGGCTCCGGGTCGGGCGTCGGGCGGGCGGGGAGGAGCATCCGCTCCCAGGCGGCGCTCTCGCAGAGCCGGGCCGCCTCGCGGTCGAGGGCGTCCGGGTCGAGCAACGGGATGGAGGACGACATTCCCGCATCATTAAGGATGAATGTCTGTTTTGCGACATATGCTCCGCGCGTGTCGTTCACCACTCCCCCGGTCGTCGCCGACACGCCCGAGCAGGGGCATTACGCCACACTGCCCCCGAAGGGAATGAGACGGCCTATTCGGACATTTCTTTTTCCGTGACGCGACTCACTTTTCCCGCCTCCCCGGCGGGCCCCGTTCCGTCACGAGCCGGACGGCGCAAGGGATTCGGGAGGGGCCGCCGGAACGGTCGATCTTGAATTCCGGGCGAGCGATCTTTGCCGTTCCTTTTCCCGCGCTTTCACGTCTTGTTCCCCGCCGCATTTCTCGCCTACGGTCACCCCCATTCGAGCGGATCGCCGAATCCTGCCACCGCTCGGAAGACCTCCCATTGCACCCGACGGCAGGAGCGGGGGACCCACCACACCGCCGGTCCGGCTCTCCGGAACGGCTCGGGGTGAAGCCGCGTGCGCGCGGCCGGACACCTCCCGTCCGAACCCGACAGCTCACCTCGCAGGCGCCGGAGAGGAAACCGTCATGGCCGCTCACGGCAAGCACCGCCGCCCCCGACGCCGTCCCGTCTCCCGTGGTCTCGCCTTCGCGGGCACCGGCGGGGTCGCCCTGGCCCTCCCCCTGGTCGCGCCCGCCACGGCCGGCGCCGCGCCCGTCGCGCAGTCCGCCGCCGCGCCCTCGGCCGCCGCCCCCGCCGCCGTGACCGCCGCGCAGAACGCCGCCCCGGCCACCGCGCCGAAGGCCCCCGCCGCCCGCGCGTACACCGTGGTGAAGGGCGACTCGCTTTCCCTCATCGCCCACCGGAAGGGAATTCAGGGCGGCTGGAAGGCGCTTTACCAGGCGAACAGGACGGCCGTCGGTGACAATCCGTCACTCATTCACCCGGGCCTCGAACTGACGATTCGTCGGGATTCCGCGAAGGCCGCCCCCGCGCCGGAGAAGACGACCCGGAAGCCGGCCCAGAAGTCGGCCGGGAAGGCCGCGCCGAAGACCGTGACGAAGACCTCGGCGAAGCCCGCCTCCACCGGTTCCGCCGAACGGGCGAGCCGGTCCGCGAGCCGCGCCGCCGCCCCCGCCGTCCAGGCCGCTCCCGCCGCCGCCACCCGGTACGCCGACAACCTCGACGGCTGGATCCGCGAGTCGCTGGACGTCATGGCCCGCTACGGCATCCCCGGCTCGTACGACGGCATCCTCCGCAACGTCATGCGCGAGTCCTCCGGCAACCCCCGCGCCATCAACCTCTGGGACTCCAACGCCGCGAAGGGCATCCCCTCCAAGGGCCTCCTCCAGGTCATCGACCCGACGTTCGCCGCCTACCACGTGCCGGGCACCTCGCTCGACCCGTACGACCCCGTCGCGAACATCACCGCCGCCTGCAACTACGCGGCCGACCGGTACGGCTCCATCGACAACGTCAACGGCGCCTACTGACCCGCCCCGGCCGCCGCCCCGAAGTGGCGGCCGAACCAGGCGGTGGCCAGCTCCGCCACCTCCTCCAGGGCCCCCGGCTCCTCGAAGAGGTGGCCGGCGCCGGGCACGACCTCCAGCCGGCTCTCGCAGCGCAGCATCTCCCCGGCCCGCCGGTTGAGGTCGAGGACGAGGTCGTCGCTCCCGCCGACGATCAGCAGGGTCGGGGCCCTGACCCCGGCGAGCCGCTCCTCCGCCAGGTCGGGACGGCCGCCCCGCGACACCACGGCGGCCACGTCGTCGCCCGGTTCGGCCGCCGCCCACAGCGCCGCGGCCGCCCCGGTGCTCGCGCCGAAGTAGCCCCGCGGCAGCCCTCCGGTCACGGCCTCGCCGGCCGCCCAGGCGGCGGCGCGGCCCAGCCGTTCGGCGAGGAGCGGGGTGTCGAAGACGCGGGAGCGGTCGGCCGCCTCGGCCTCGGTGAGCAGGTCGAAGAGGAGCGTCCCGAGCCCCGCCCGGTTCAGGGCGGCGGCCACCTCCCGGTTCCGGGGGCTGTGCCGGCCGCTGCCGCTGCCGTGGGCGAAGAGGACGAGCCCGGCCGCCCCGTCGGGCACCGCCAGGTCGCCCGGCAGCACCGGTCCCCCGGCCGGGATCCGTACGGCGGTGTTCTGGACGGCCGGACCGTGCTCCGCGCGGCTCCGCGCGAGCAGGGCCACCACCTCGGCGTCCGGCGTCTGGTCGAACCGCCGGTAGAACTGGCCGACCGCGGCGAACCCCACCGGGGTGTGGACGGCGACCGTCTCGTCGGCCTCGCCCCCGAGCCGGGCCGTCCAGTCGTGCGGGGCGACCGGGACGGCGAGGACGATCCGGCCGGCCCCGCCGGCCCGTACCGCCCGGCACGCGGCCAGCGCGGTCGCGCCGGTGGCGATCCCGTCGTCGACGACGACCACCGTCCGCCCCTCCAGCGCCACCGGCCGGCGGCTGCCCCGGTAGGCGCGGGACCGCTCGGCCAGGACCGCCCGCTCGCGCTCCTCCACCTCCGCCAGGTCCCGCGCGGTCACGCCCGCGTCCCGCACGATCTGCTCGTTGACGACCCGGACCCCGCCCTCGCCGATCGCTCCCATGGCCACCTCGGGCCGGTACGGCACCCCCAGCTTCCGGACGAGACAGACGTCCAGGGGCGCGTCCAGGGCCTCGGCGACCTCGGCCGCCACCGGGACCCCGCCGCGGGGCAGGCCGAGGACGACGGTGTCACGGCCCTCGAGGTGGGCGAGGCGGGCGGCGAGCTGCCGCCCGGCGTCGGTGCGGTCGGCGAAGTACATGGCGCGCCGCCTTCCCGGTGGGCGATTCCCGCGCGGCAGGGCCGGCCGGCCCTGCCCGTACCTCCAGGGTCCCACCCGCCGGCCGTCCCGCCCCGCGGAGGACCCCGCGGCCGGCCGGTGCCGTGCGACCGGCCGGCTCCGCGGGGTCAGGCGGCGAGGAAGGCCTCGATGGCCCGTGCGAGGTCCTTCGGGGTCTCCTCCGGCGCGTAGTGCCCGGCGTCCGCGAGGACCTCCAGACGGGCGTTCGGGTACCAGCGCAGCCAGGTCGCCTCCATCGCCTCGGCGCCCAGCGCCGGGTCGTGCGCGCCGACGACCAGCAGCACGGGCGCCGGGTTGTCGCGGACCCGCTCGTGGAAGTCGGTGCCGGACCAGGAGTCCAGGTAGGCGCGGAAGGCGGCGGCCGAGGAGCGGGTCACCGAACGGTCGACGACGGCGTCGAGCCACGGGGCGTCGCGCCGGCCGCCGGTGGTGCGGTCGATGATGGCCCGGCGCAGCGCGGGGTCGTCGGCGGCGCCGGCGAACAGCCGCCGGCTCTCCTCGTCGAGGGGGAAGCCCGCGGCGGAGACGGGCGAGATCCCGACGATCGAACGGACCCGGTCGGGCGCGTCGAGCAGCATCAGCTGGGCCGCCTTGCCGCCCATGGAGTGGCCGATGACCGAGAAGGAGTCCCAGCCGAGGTCGTCGGCGACGGCCAGGGCGTCGGCGGCGACCTCCTCCATGGTGTAGGCGCCGTCGGCGTCCCGGGCCTCGCCGTAGCCGCGGCAGTCGAGGAAGGCGTAGCTGCCCGCCGACGCGTCGAGGTGCGCGCGGAGCGGATCGAAGCTGCTGCGGTCGCCGAACCAGTTGTGGAGGACGAGGGCCCTCCCCGGCCCGTCGCCGTGGACGTCGTACGGAAGTACCCGGCCGGTCATCGGTGCCCCCTGCGCGCGAGGTGGTGGTGAGGGTGGTGGGGTGTCCCAGGCCGCCGGTGGCGGCGGTGGACGACGACCGAGTGTGACGGTCCGGAAGCGCGCGGTCAACCAGGGCGGCGGCCTTCCGGGGCCGGCGCCCGGGATGCGGCGGGTTTCGCGGCGGGCGCATGCTGGCTGTGTGACCCCGCTCGGCCCGCCTCCCGGCCCGTCCTCCGGTCCCTCCTCCGGCCGGGCGTTCCCCGGCGCGTCGCCGCAGGCCCTGACGCAGGTGCTGGCGGAGGCGGCGACGGACGCCGTCGAGTCGGTCGGCGGATACGCGGGCGGGGTGTACCTGCGCTCCGGTACGGAGGGGCTGCTGCGGCTCTCGGTGCTCGCGGGGCTGCCGGGGGAGCTGTTCCGGCCGTGGTCACGGATGCACACCAACCGGCCGTTCCCGGTCGCCGAGGTGCACCGGTCCGGGCAGCCGGTGTACCTGTCGGACGTCGAGGAGTCGATGCGGCGGTTCCCGCAGCTGGTGGCGAGCCTGCCGTTCCCGTTCGCGTCGCTGTACGCGCCCGTGGTCGCCGGCCGGGAGCGGTTCGGGGTCCTCGTGGTGCTGCGGCCCCCGGCGCCGGGGCTGCCGGTCGGCGCGCGGGACCGGGAGCGGATGACCGGGGCGGGGCTGCGGCTCGGGGAGGTCCTCGCGGGGCTCGCGGCCGGCGGGACGGCCGTGGCGTGGCCGGGCGAGCCGCTCTGTGTCCAGCTGCCGTCGGGCGCGGTGCCGCCGGTCCGGTTCGGCTCCTTCGACTGGGACCTGGCGGCGGGGACCGTGACCATGGACGACGGGCTGCGGGCGATCCTCGGCGTGCCGGACGCCTCCCCGCTGCCGGTCGAGGCGCTGACCTCGCGGCTGGACCCGGAGGACGGTTACGCCCTGTGGGCGGCGGCCCGCCGGACGGGCGCGGCCGACGGCGGGGGGTCGGTGCGGCGGCTGCGGCTGAAGGGACCGGACGGCGGGCTGCACCTGCTGGAGGTGTCGACGCGCTCGCGGTTCGTGGGGGCGGACGGTCACCGGCATCTGGCGGGCGCCCTGGTGGACCTGGGGACGGGGCTGGTCGGTTCGGACGCCACGGACCGGCTGCCGCGGGCCATCCTGGCCATCGACCGGCTCGGCCGCGTCACCTACGTGAACGAGCGCACCGAGCGGCTGCTCGGCCGGCCGCGCCGGGCCCTGGCGGGGCGGCCGCTGTGGGAGGCGCTGCCGTGGTTCGCCCACCCGTTCCACGAGGAGCAGCTGCGGGCCGCGCTGCTGTCGACCGAGCCGGTGCGGTTCCTGGCGCGTCCGGAGGAGGGCCACTGGCTGTCGGTGTCGCTGCACCCGGGGCGGGACGGGGTGACCATGGTCCTCGTGCCGGAGGACGTCCCGGTGGCGGAGGACGGCGCGCGGGCCGCGCCCGTACCCCCCTCCGTACCGCCTCCGGAGCCGTCCGCGCGGGCGGGGGACGGGCTCGGGCCGGCGGACGCGCGGGCGGCGGGGCTCTACCGGCCGGTGGCGCTGGCGATCGCGCTGACGGAGGCGGTGACGGCGCGGCAGGTGTCGGCGGTGGTCACCGAGGAGCTGCTGCCGGCCTTCGGCGGCCGGCAGCTGGCGATCTACCTGCTGAGCGACCGGCGGCTGTACCTGGCCTGGGAGACGGGGTTCCCGCCGGGTTTCCTGGACCCGTTCGACGGCGTGGCGCTCGACGCCCGGGTGCCGGGGGTGGACGCGCTGACGTCCGGCCGGGCGCTGTTCTTCGAGTCGATGGAGAGCCTGCGGCGGACCTATCCGGAGCTGCCGCTGGACGCGGAGACGGGGGCGCGGGCCTTCCTGCCGCTGATCGCCTCGGGCCGGCCGGTGGGCTCGTGCATCCTCGGCTTCGACCGGCCGCGGGACTTCGGCCCGGAGGAGCGGGCGGTGCTCACGGCGCTGGCGGGGCTGATCGCACAGGCGCTGGAGCGGGCGCAGCGGTACGACTCCGAGGCCGCGGTGGCGCGGGGGCTCCAGGACGCGCTGCTGCCGCACCGGCTGCCGGTGCGGCAGGGCGTGGAGACGGTGGCGCGCTACCTGCCCGGGACGCAGGGCATGGACGTGGGCGGCGACTGGTACGACGTGGTGGAGACGGCGCGGGGGGAGCTGGCGCTGGTGATCGGGGACGTGCAGGGGCACGGGGTCGCGGCGGCGGCGACGATGGGGCAGCTGCGGAGCGCGGTGCGGGCGTTCGCGCTGAGCGGGCTGCCGCCGCAGGAGGTCGTGCGGGGCACCAACCGGCTCCTCATCGACCTGGATCCGGGGCAGTTCGCGAGCTGCTGTTACCTGGTCCTGGACGCGCGGTCGGGGGAGGTGCGGGCGGTGCGGGCCGGGCATCCGCAGCCGCTGCTGCGGCATCCGGACGGGACGGCGGAGCCGCTGGACGTCGCGGGCGGGGTGGTGCTCGGGGTGGACGGGCGCGCCACGTATCCGGTGACGCGGCTGCGGCTGGCCGAGGGCGCGGTCCTCGCGCTGTTCACGGACGGGCTGGTGGAGCGGCCGGGCGCGGACATCGACGAGGGGGTGGAGCGGCTGCGGCGGACGCTGGCGGCGACGGGTTCGCTGACGCTGACGGAGGCGGCGGACCGGTTGATGCACGAGGCGGTGCGCGCGTCGGACCGGCCCGACGACATCGCGCTGCTGTTGGCGGCCCGCTGGCCGCGGCACGGTGGATAGGGCTCACCCGGTCGGGTCAGCGGCGCTGGTCGGCGGGGGCGGGCCCGGGGAGGGTGGGGAGGGTCCGTGCCGTTCGGCCGGACGCGGCGGGGCGGTCGCGCGGCGGCCGCCCGAGGCGAGGAGGCCTTGTGCAGCAGGACAAGCAGCCCGAGTACCGGCCCGTGGTCTTCCGTGACCGCTCGGCGGGGTACGCGTTCCTGACCCGGTCGACCGCGACGAGCGAGCAGACGATCGAGTGGGACGACGGCGAGACCTATCCGGTGATCGACGTCGAGATCTCCTCGGAGAGCCACCCGTTCTACACGGGCAAGGCGCGGACCGTGGACACGGAGGGGCGCGTCGCCAAGTTCGAGCGGCGGTACGGCGGCGAGGGGAGCTGAGGTTCCCGGAGGCCGGGGCGGTGGGAGGGGTGTCCGGTGGACGCCGCTCCGCCCGCCCCGTTCCGTGGGGTGCCGGGCGGGGCCGGGTCAGCCCTCGACGGTGCCGGACTTGCTGATCGTGATCTTGGCCTGGGTCTTGCCGGAGGGGGAGCCCAGGGCCTCGATCTTCTTGACCAGGTCCTGACCCTCGACGACCTCGCCGAAGACGACGTGCTTGCCGTCCAGCCAGTCGGTGACGATGGTGGTGATGAAGAACTGCGAGCCGTTGGTGTTCCTGCCCGCGTTCGCCATCGAGAGCAGGAACGGGCGGTCGTGCTTCAGCTCGAAGTTCTCGTCGGCGAACTTCTCGCCGTAGATGCTCTTGCCACCGGTGCCGTTGCCGGCGGTGAAGTCGCCGCCCTGGAGCATGAAGGCGGGGATGACGCGGTGGAACGAGGAGCCCTCGTAGCCGAAGCCGTGCTCGCCGGTGGCGAGCTCGCGGAAGTTCTTCGCCGTCTTCGGGACGACGTCGTCGAACAGCTTGAAGACGATCCGGCCGGACGGCTCGTCGTTGATGGTGATGTCGAAGAAAACGTTGTTGCTCATGGGGACATCCTGTCATCACCCGTGCCCGGCGCGCGCACGGGCCGCCTCCTGGCGGGTCACGGCGCGCCGGTGCCCCGCGCCGGACGGGACGCGGGGCACCGGGAGCGGAGGGGACCGGGGGTCAGCGGAGGCCCTGGGCGGAGCCGTCGGCGACGGTGTTCTCGACGGTCGTGACGGTCTCGTGGAGGACGTCCGCGGCGCCGTCCTGCTGGAGGAGACCGGTGGCCCCGCCCGCGCCGAGGGGGTTCTCCGCGGCGCTGGCCTGCGGCGGCGGCGTGACGAGGGCGGTGACGACGCCTGCGGCGAGGGAGGCGATGGCGAGCATGCTGCGCTTCTTCATGCCCTGGTCAACTGCTGGGGCGGGAAAGGGTTACGGGTGCCCGGCGGCCGCGTCGGACTCCAGGTAGACGGGGACGCCGGTCCTGCGGGCCCGGTCCACCGCGGCGAGGCGGGCGAACTCGGCGGGGTGCATCTCCCGGCGCCACTCGTCGAGGGTGCGCAGCGCGTACGCGGTGTGCTCCGCCGGGTCGAGGACGACGGCGGCGATCTGTTCGTCCGTCAGCTCGCCGCCGTCGAAGATGAAGCCGATGTGGTTGGCGGGCCAGTGGGCGCCGCGGTCGCCGGTGAAGTGGGTGCCGAGGAGCCGGGGTTCCCCGGTGAAGACCAGTCCGGTCTCCTCCCGGCACTCCCGTACCGCCGTCTCCCAGGGGCTCTCCCCCGGGTCCATGTTGCCGCCGGGCCACTGCCAGACGTCCTCGCCCCGGGCGGCGCGGAGCTGGAGGGCCCGGCCGGTGGCGTCGGTGAAGTAGAGGCAGGCGTACGCGGTCGCTCTGGGCAGCGTCGCGACGTACTCGACGGGCGGCAGCCAGGTGTTCGCCATGGGCGGCTCTCTCTCGACGGGCCGGACGGTTCCCTCCCATCCAAGCGGTCCGCTCCGGGCGGTCCGGCCGCTCCGGGGCCGATCACCGGATCGTGTGACCGGTCCCGGGGGCGGGTCGACCGGTCGGCGCGGGCGCGGCGGCGCCGAGGGGGGCGGCGGCGCGGGGACCGGTGAGGCGCGACGGATGGGGCTATCGGGCGGCGGTTCCGGTGCGGGCGAGGCGGCGGCGGACGCGGTTCTCGTGGACGAGGCGGCCGACGAGGGCGCTGCCGTAGACGACGAAGCCGACGCCGACGAGCCAGGACTGGAGGACGAGGACGGTGCCGAACTCGCCGTAGGTGACGACGTTGGAGGCGATCAGGGGGGAGAAGACGAGCTGGGAGAAGATCCGCAGTCCCAGGAGGCCGAGGGCGGTGAGCACGGCGCCGGGCAGGAGGGCGCGCCAGCGGATGCGGCCGCAGAGGAGGAAGCGCTGGGACCACCAGAAGAAGAGGAAGGTGCCGAGGAGGTCGCCGAGGGCGACGAGGCCGGTGACGGCGGCGGGGGCGCCCTCGGGGGCGGGGAAGGCGACGAAGAGGAGGAGGGCGGCGACGAGGACGGCGAGCCAGACGACGTGGCGCCACATGGTGTGCCAGCGGGCGGTGGGGAGGTCCCAGGCGCGTTCGTAGCCGGTCTGGACGGCGGAGCCGAAGGTGACGCCGAAGGCGGCGAGGGCGGCGAGGCCGAAGGCGGTGGTGCGCTGGAGGGCCTGGCCGGGCTGGCCGAAGAGCCGTTCGACCTCTTCCTGGGAGACCTCGGTGACGCCGAGGCCCTGGACGAGCCAGCGGGCGAAGCCCTGGCCGCTGGAGAGGTCGGCGGCGGCCACGACGATGAGGAGGGGGACGAGGGTGAGGAGGCTGAGGGCGGCGAACCCCATGGCGCGGTGCATGAGTTCCATGGCGCGGCCGCGGTTCCAGGCGAGCCCCACGGACGATTCGAGCAGGCGGGCGTGCGACCGCCGGAACCAGGGAGCGCGTTCGGGCGGCGGCTGGTCGCGCGGCGTACCGGAGGTGGGGGGCATGTCTGGTCCGGTACCCGCCGGAGGGCCGGGCCCCGCAGCGATGCGGCCGAACGGGTGGGGCGGGGACCGGCTCAGGGCAGGGGGCGGGCGCCGGGGCCGGGGGTGGCGGTGACCTCGCGGGCGGTGAGGACCTCGGCGTCCTCGCCGGCGCACCGGACGACGACCTCGACGGGCGAGCCGCAGGCGGTGTGGCGGATGTCGAGGGAGGGGCCCTCGGGGTCGCCGACATGGGTGTCGCCCCACTGCTTCAGGGCGAGCAGGACGGGCCAGAGGTCGATGCCCTTGGGGGTGAGGCGGTACTCGTTGCGGGTGCGGGCGCCGGGTTCCCGGTAGGGGACGACGCGGAGCACGCCGGCGGCGACGAGTTTGCGCAGGCGGTCGGCGAGGACGGCCTCGGAGAGGCCGATGTGGCGGCGGAAGTCGTCGTACCGGCGGACGCCGTTGAAGGCGTCGCGCAGGATGAGCAGGCTCCACTTCTCGCCCACCAGGTCCAGGGTGCGGCGGACCGAGCAGTTCTCGGTGTCCGTCTCCAGCCACTTCATCGCCCCACTCTAGCCACCTGGCTGCGTCATTGACAGTCAGCCGGGGCGAGGTCTAGCTTCGCCGTACAGAGTCAGCCGTCGGAGCGGCGGACGGGGACGGCGGAGCGGAGCGGACATGGGACGGTCACGGACGGTCGAGTGGCAGGACGCCGGCGCCACGGCGCGGGCGGCGGCGTCGATGGCGGGCCTCGACTTCCTGCGCGAGATGATCGCGGGCCGGCTGCCCGGCCCGCCGATCGCGGCGCTGCTCGGGTTCTCGCTGGAGGAGGTCGAGGACGGGCGGGCGGTCTTCGCCCTGGAGCCCGGCGAGGAGCACTACAACCCGATCGGCAGCGTGCACGGCGGGGTCTACGCCACGCTGCTGGACTCCGCGGCGGGCTGCGCGGTGCACACCACGCTGCCGCTGGGGACCGCGTACACCTCGCTCGACCTGCAGACCCGTTTCCTGCGGCCGATCACGCTGGACACGGGCAAGGTGCGGGCGGTCGGCACGGTGATCTCGCGGGGCCGGCGCACCGCGCTCGCGGAGGCGGGGCTGTACGACGCGGAGGACCGGCTCCTCGCGCACGCCACCAGCACCTGCATGCTCTTCCCGGTTCCCGGCCGGGAGACGGGCGACGGCGCTCGCGCCTGACGCCCGGCCCGTGCCCGTCCGGTCAGCGCACGACGAGGGCCGGGCGGGCGCGGGTACAGCGGTCCGGGGCCGCGTCGGGGGCCGCGGTGGCCTGGAGCGCCGCGCTGACGAGGGTGGCGAGCAGGTCGATGTCGGAGCCCGCGTCGAGCCGGACCGTCACCCAGCCGGAGCCGGCCCGGAGCCGTACCGCGGTCGAGTTCTGGAGGGCGGGGCGCAGCCGGGCGACCATCGCGCGGGTGAGGTGGACGTCGGCCTCGTGCTCGCCGTGGAAGTGGACGATCTCCTCCGTCGCCGTCCCGAGACCGAGTTCCGCACCGCAGTGCGCACGGCCACGGGTCAGCGAGGGCCAGCTCATCAGACGTTCACTGGCATGCCTGGCCGTGTTCATACGAGGAGCGTGCCGGGCGACGGGGCGCGGCACAAGCGTCCTGGCGAAAGAATCCCGTCGAGGCCGGAAACCGGCCGTCGGGAAGGGCACGGTGACGGTTTGTCACCACTATGGGTGGGGTCGGGGCAGCGCTGTGTCACCGCCGCCGGGTCACAGCGCCGGGCGGGCGCGGACCCGGGCCGCGAGGACGGCGACGTCGTCCTCGGCGCGGTGGGCGTCGAGCCGCCCCAGGACCTCGTCGGCGACCCCTTCCGGTCCGAGGTCCGGCGGCAGGCGCAGTCCGGCCAGCCGGGCCAGCGAGACGTCGATGTCCTCGCCCCGGCGCTCGACCAGGCCGTCCGTGAAGAGCAGCAGCGTGTCGCCCTGGCCGAGCGGGCGGGTGGCGGGGTCGTAGCCGCCGACGCCGGTCCCGAGCGGCGGGCCGACGGGCAGGTCCACGAGTTCGGCCGTGCCGTCCGGGGCGAAGACCGCCGGCGGGAGGTGGCCCGCACTGGCGAAGGTGGCGGTGCCGCGCCCCGGGTCCACCCGGACCAGGAGGCAGGTGGCGGGGCGGCGGGCGCCGTCCTCCGCGACGACCGCGTCCAGGTGGCGCAGGACGCGGTGCGGCGGGAGGTCGGTGGCGGCGACCTCGCGGAGCGCGGAGCGGTAGGCGTTCATGTCGACGGCCGCGTCGAGGCCGTGTCCCATGACGTCCCCGACGACGAGCAGGCTGCGGCCGAAGTGGAGCCGTACCGTCTCGAACCAGTCGCCGCCGACCAGGGTGCGCGGCCCGGCCGGCAGGTAGCGGCCGGCGATCTCCAGGTTGGGGTGGGGGCGGCCCGGTTCGGCGACGAGCGCCCGCTGGAGGTGGAGGGCGGTGTCCTCGGTGGCGGCGAGCCGGCGGGCGTGCCGGATGTGGCGAGCGGCGAGCCGGGCGGCCTGCCGCAGCAGGGCGCGGTCCTCGTCGGTGTACGGGGGCGCGGCGCGGCCGGCCGTGACCGTGCCCAGGGGGCGCTCGCGGTCCACGGCGAGCGGGACGGTGAGGGTGGGAGTGGGGGTGGGGGCGGGGGCGGGGGCGGTGACGGGTTCGGGGCGACCGGGTTCCGACCGGGAGAGGAGCGGGGCGGGGGAGGTCTCCTCGCCGGGCCCGGGTGCCGGTTCGAGGGTGACGGTGCCGCCGAGGTGCCGGGTGAGGAAGGCGATGAGCTCGCGGCAGGTGGTGGTCTCGTCGAGCGTGGTGCCGATCTCCGCGATGGCCGCGTCCAGCGCGGCCGGGAGGGGCCGTTCCCCGGCCCCGGCGCGCGCCCGCTCCCCGGTCCGCCCGTCGCCGGGCCGCTTCCCGGGCGCCGGGGGACCGGCGTCCGGCGCGGGGGCGGGGACCCCGTCTCGTTCCGCCACGACACCTCCACCGCCGTGCGGTCACCGGGCGGGCGGCGGGCGCCCGCCCACCCCCATTGCACCAGCGGCCGGGGCTCCGCGCGCGGCGCACGGTGGCGCGGGAACGGTTGTGCGGTGGTGCGGGATCGGTCAAGTACAGCCAGAGGCTACCGGTCAGTAAAAATCTTCGCTCCCCGGGGGACCGCCATGACGAACGGGGTCCTCGGCTCCGTCGACGAGGTCGACCGGAGTCGCTCCGGGCGATCGCCGGGCGGGCCCGGCGGGTGCACCGGCTCGACCCCGAACAGCCCGCGCCGTGGGGAACGGGCGACTCGATGGCGCCCCTGGACGCGGAGCTGGTGGACACGCGGCCCCGCCGCAACGCCCGGCAGCTCGGCGACCCGATCCGGCGCCTGCTGCCGGTCCGATCCCGGTGGGCCCCGCGGCGCCCTCCGCGCCGTTCCGGCTGTACGGGCCCGGGGCGGGCGAATTAGCGTGGGGCCCATGGAACTCCTGGGAGACATCGCCCCCGACCGCCCGCTGCTCGTCCTCGCCGTCAAGGAGGAGGCGCAGTTCCTCGACACGGCCCTGCCCGTGCTCCTCACCGGCATGGGCAAGGTGAACGCGGCGACCGCGCTCGCCACGGTCCTGGCCCGGGGCCCGCGTCCCTCGGGGATCGTCAACCTCGGCACCGCGGGCGCCCTGCGCGCGGGCTGGACGGGCACGCACGTCGTCGGCACGGTCCTCCAGCACGACCTGGACGGCGAGCTGCTGGCCACGCTGACCGGCGAGACGTGCGGGGCGCCGATCGCGCTCCCCGACGGCGGTGACGTGGTCCTCGCCACCGGGGACGCGTTCGTCTCCGACGAGGCCACGCGCGCCCGGCTCGCCGAGCGGGCCCCGCTGGTCGACATGGAGGGCTACGCCCTGGCGACCGTGGCGGAGCTCACCGGGGTGCCGCTGCGCATCGTGAAGCACGTGAGCGACGACGCCGGCGACGGCGCGGACCGCACCTGGCGCGAGGCGGTCGCCGCCTGCTCCCGCGAGCTGGCCGACTGGGCGGCCGCGCACGTCCCGGCGTACCGCGCCTGACCCCGGCGCCGCGCCCCCGCCGCGGGGGTGTCAGCCGAGCGGCAGTTCCAGGAAGGACTCGGCGGCGGGCGGCGAGCCGATCCCGGTCTGCGTCCAGGTGACGGAGGCGTCCCCGTACAGCGGGTCCTTGCTGTCGACGACGAGCATCAGGCGGTGGCCGGCGGGGATGTCGTACGCGGCGGCCTGGAGGCGCCAGGTGACGGTGGTGTCCTGGTCGGCCGTCAGGTCGTGGGCGTTCAGCGGCTCGTGGGTGATGATCCGGGCGGTGCCGTCCCCGGCCACGTCGAAGAGGTGGGCGACGAGGCCGGCCGTGGTGACGGTGGAGCGGACGGTGAGGCGGAGCCGGGGGGCGCCGCGGACGCGGCGGCCGACCGGGCCGCCGTCGGCCGGGACGAGGGGGTCGGTGGTCCAGGCGAGGGCGTGCCGCCGGTCGATCTTGCGGGTGTCGTAGATCTTGGGGTCGCCCTTCCATTCGGCCTGGCCGGTCCTGAGCGGTTCGCCCATCGCGGTGGCCTCGGTGTCGACGCCGGCGAGGAAGGTGCGGCGCCAGCCGGTCGTCCCCCCGGCCCCCTCCGCGGGGACGAGCCGGCCGTCGGTGCCGCCGGGGCCGTCGCCGGTGAGGCCGAGGAGCTCGTGGCGGAGGGTGACGTCCCGCCAGGTGGGGCGGGACTCGCGGACGGCGGGTTCGACGATCCGCGGGGCGCCGGCGGGCCGGCCGGCGACCGGGTCGGGCGCGGGCTCGGTGACGTACGTGAACATCACCTGGGAGCAGACCTCGTCCCACTCCTCCACGCCGTTCCGTTCGCCCTTGAGGTGGTGGTCGAGCCAGGCGTAGGCCTCGTCCAGGACCGGGTCGGGGGCGCCGGGCGCGACGCCGAGGAGGCCGGCGCCCTCGGGGACGCCGTGGTCGCCGATCCAGAGGTTGAGCCGCTTGGGCACCCGGAGCCGGTCGAAGGCGTCGACGGTCTGGTTGACCGGGAAGAGGCTCTCGTGCCAGGTGTGGGAGCAGAAGGTGGGCGTGCCGTGGTCCTCGGTGAGGTCGAGGTACGTCTCCGGCGAGCGGCGTTCGGCCCAGCGGACGACGGCGTCGAGGTTCCGTCCGTCGAGGAAGTCGCCGAGGATCCGGCGGTTCTCCTCGTCGAACTTCTCCTCCACGGGCCCGCCGGTGAAGCCGATGAGGGCCTTCACGGCGGCGAGGTGGCGGGTCCGGTGGTCGTAGAGGCTGGTCGCGAGGTTGCCCCAGCCGCTGAGGGCGACGACGGCGGCGACGCGTTCGTCGTGGGCGGCGACGAGCCGGCTGATGCCGGAGCCGTACGACTCGCCCATGAAGCCGATGACGGCGGGGCCGAACCGTTCGACGCCGAAGTCGACGACGGTGGACCCGTCGGCCACGTCGTGCGGGCCGGCGACGTCGACGTGCCCCTCGGAGGTGGTGGGGAGACCGGGGACGCCGAGCCCCCGCGGGGTGTAGGCGAGGACGTGGTAGCCGCGCAGGGCGAGGGCGAGGTACGCGCCGGGGAAGAGGCCCCAGCCGTAGGGGGTCCAGCCGGACGGGAGGACGACGAGGGGGTGCGGGCCGGGGGCGAGCTGTCGCAGGCTGAAGGCGGAGAGGCGGTGGCCGTCGTCGGTCTCGATGCGGTGGTGGCCGGGCAGGGCCAGGCCGCGCACCCGGGCCACCCGCTCGGCGAGTGCGACGGGGAGCAGCTCGCCGGGGGCCGTGTCCCGCGCCAGGAGGGCGGTGACGACGGTCTGACCGAAGCGGACGGCCTCGGGGTGGACGGTGCCGCCGGAGGCCCACGGGCCGTCGGCGGCGACGCGGTCCGCGTCGGCCTCGGTGAGGGCCGCCGTGATGCCGGGGAAGCCCGGGAACTCCTCGGACGAGCCGTCGGTGATGGGGGTCTCCTGGGGCACGTGCACCCGTTCCTCTCGACTGGGGTACGCCTGTCCGCCTGCCGGACGCACGCAAGCCTCACGTATCGGGAAGGGAGCGGCCAGAGCGCACGAAGGGCGCACAGATCATGGAAGGGGGCGGTAACGACCCAGGCCGCCCCGAAGTCGGTGTTTGGGGGCGGACGGAGGCGTTCCGGCGGTCGTCACCGGGGCAGGGGCTCCGCCGCGGCCGGATCGGTGCGGACGACGAGCAGGGCGGCGACGTCGTCGTCGAGGCCGCCGGCGCCGTAGGCGGCGAGGTCCTGGTGGAGCAGCTCCGGGACCCGGTCGGAGGGGGCGGCGACCCAGCGGCGGGCGCGTTCCTCCAGCGGGTAGAAGATGCCGTCCCGGTCGCGGGTCTCGCTGACGCCGTCGGTGTAGAGCAGCAGCCGGTCCCCGGGGCCGAAGGGGAACTCCTCCACGTGGTGGCGGGAGTCGGCGAGGCCGGCGAGGTTGAGCGGGAGCGAGGGTTCGGCGACGTCCACGGTGGTGACGTCGGTGCCGTGCTGGAGCAGCGGGGCGGGGTGGCCGCAGTTGAGGAGGCGGGCGGTGCCGCGGCCGTCGGGGAGTTCGACGAGGACGACGGTGGCGAAGCGTTCGGCGGCGTCGGAGTCGGGGTCCCAGCCCGCGTAGCGGGCCAGTCCCTCGTCGAGGCGGTCGGCGAGCGCGGCGAGGTCGGGGGCGTCGTAGGCGGTGGAGCGGAAGGCGCCGAGGAGGACGGAGGCGGTCTCGACGGCGCCGAGGCCCTTGCCCTGGACGTCGCCGAGCATGATCCGTACGGCTCCGGGGATCTGGACGGCCTCGTAGAAGTCGCCGCCGATGCGGGCCTTGGCCGCGGCGGCGACGTACAGCAGGTGCAGTTCGACGGGGCCGAGGCGGGGCGGCAGCGGGCGGAGCACGACCCGCTGGACGACGTCGGCGACGGCGGTGACCTCGGCGAGGTCCTGCTCGTAGCGGGTGCGGACGGCGCTGACCCAGGCGGAGGCGGTGGTGATGCCGAGGAGGAGGCCCTCGCTGGCGAGGAGTTCGTCCGTGGCGGGTTCGCCGCGGGCCACGAGGAGCAGCGCCCGCAGCGCCATGGCGACGAGGCCCATGACGACGGTGCCGCGGACGCTCCAGGTGACCGCGGCGAGCGCGGGGGCGGTGATGAGCAGCCGGTCGACGCGCTCGGATTCGGGGGTGAGGAGGTCGGCGGCGACGACCAGGGCCATGACCAGGACGGGCAGGGCACGGCCGAGGGTGACCTGGGTCCGGGTCGTGGGGGCGGGCCGGGGCCGGGGCCGGGGGCCAGCTGCGGACATTTCATGATCGTACGCAGATCGGACGGCGGCGCCGGCGAACGGCGGCCCGGCGTGTCCCCCCTCCCCGCCGTCCCCGTCCCTCTCCGCCGTCCCCGCCGTCCCCGTCCCTCTCCGCCGTCCCCGCCCTCCCCGCACCCCGCCCCTCCCGCCGCACCTTCTCCCCCGCCGCCCCCGTCTCCCCCGCCGTCCGCGAGGCACCGCGGCCCGTCGGTTACACTGGGTGAAGCGAAGGGGAGTAGCCCTGCGAACCGGTCGTCGACACACTGGAGCCCCCGGGTTCCCGGTGACCGGGTCCGCGCACGTACGTCGTGGACGGGCGAGACCTTCGGCCAGGCATCACCACGTCCGCGATCCCGTGGGCGTGGTCCGTCATGCCGGGCCGAGTGGTCCTCCCGTCGCCCACCGAGGTGCCGTGCGGAGCCACGGGCCCGGACCGAGCAGAGAGCGCCGGTATGCACCTCGACCCCTTGGCGATCGTCACCGCCTTCGGGCTCATCTTCCTCGCCGAGCTTCCCGACAAGACGATGTTCGCGTCGCTCGCCATGGGCACGCGCATGCGGCCCCTGTACGTGTGGTTCGGCACGTCCGCCGCCTTCGCGGTGCACGTCGCCCTCGCCGTGGGCGCCGGCAGCCTCCTCGGGCTGCTCCCCGGCTGGATCGTCAAACTCGTCTCCGCGCTGATGTTCGGCTTCGGCGCCTTCATCCTGCTGCGGGGCGGGGACGACGACGAGGAGGAGGACGCGGGCGGGCGGACCGTCACCGGCTTCTGGCCGGTGTTCTCCACCGCGTTCATGGCCGTCTTCATCAGCGAGTGGGGCGACCTGACGCAGATCACCACCGCCAACCTCGCCGCCACCAACGGCACCGCGTCGACCGCGGTCGGCTCCTTCCTCGCCCTCACCTCCGTCTCCGCCCTGGCCCTGGTCGCCGGCCGCTTCATCGCCAAGCGGGTCCCGCTCAAGACCGTCCAGCGCGTCGGCGGCGTCTGCATGGCGGGCCTCGCGATCTGGTCCCTGGTCGAGGTCTTCACCGGCTGACGCCCGTCCGTCCGCCGCCCTCCGGGGCCGTGCCCGCGTCCGCGGGTACGGCCCCGGTTCCGTGTGCCGGGCGCGCGCGCCGGTGCGATCATGCGGACCACGGCCGCCTCCTCCGCACCGGCCGGCCGCCCCGCGGCCCTCGGAGCCCCGTCCGGGAAGCCCGCGCCGATCGCCACGAGAGGACGTTCCATGACCGACGGTCCCGCGCACGCCCCGGACCCCGCGCACGCCGTGCTCGACCGGCTGGCCGAGGAGACCGCCGACCGGGTGATCGGCTGGCGCCGCCACCTCCACCGGCACCCCGAGCTGTCCAACCGGGAGGAGCAGACGGCCCGGCTCGTCGCCGGCCACCTGCGGGACCTGGGGCTCGACGAGGTGCGCACAAACATCGCCGGACACGGCGTGGTGGGCGTGCTGCGCGGGACGGCCGGCGGGGGCGGCGGACGGGTGGCGGCCCTCCGCGCGGACACGGACGCGCTGCCGGTGAAGGACCTGTGCGGGGCGGACTTCGCCTCGGAGGTGGTGGACGCGGCGTACCCGGGCGGACCGTTCCCGGTCTCGCACGCCTGCGGCCACGACTGCCACACGGCGATGCTGATGGGGGCGGCGACGGTCCTCGCGGGGGTGCGCGACCGGCTGCCGGGCACGGTCCTGTTCGTCTTCCAGCCGGCCGAGGAGGGGCCGCCGGTGACCGAGACCGGCGGGGCGCTCGCGATGGTCGAGGCGGGCGCCTTCGCCGACCCGGTGCCGACGATGGCGTTCGGGATGCACGTGACGCCGTACCCGAAGGGGTACGTGGGCTACCGGGTGGGCAACCAGTACGGGGCCTCGGTGCTGGTCCGGATCACGATCACCGGCCACCAGGTGCACGGCTCCACCCCCTGGCAGGGCGTCGACCCCATGCCGGCGGCCGGGGCGGTGCTCACCGGGATCGGGCAGCTATACCGGCAGGTGTCGGCCTTCGACCCGGTCACGGTCACCATCGGGCACGTCGAGGACGTCGGCCGGTTCAACGTCATCGGCCAGACGGTGACGCTCTGGGGCACGGTCCGCTGCGCGGTGGAGTCCGACATGGCCCAGGTGCGGGAGCGGCTCCGGCGGCTGGCCGAGCACTCGGCGGCGGCGTACGGGGCGACGGCCGAGGTGGAGTACCTCCAGCCGGTGCCGCCGGTGCGCAACACGGGCCCCTGGGTGGCGGCGGCGCTGCCCACCCTCCGCCGGGTGGCGGGCGAGGAGCGGGTCGCGGAGACCGGGGCGACCCTCGGCTACGACGACGTCTCCGAGCTCGTCTCGCGCTTCGGCGGCCTGTACGTGATGCTCGGCGTCCAGGACGCGACGCTGGACGCCGACGGGCGGCCGGTGCCGGAGGAGGGCGGGCGCGGCCTCGTCACCAACCACAACCCGGGCTTCTACGCCGACGACGACACCCTCGTGACCGGCGTCCGGCTCCACGCGCACGTGGCGTACGACCACCTGACGGGCGCGCTGCTGCCGGAGCCGTAGGACGACCGCCGCCGGAGCCGTGCGACGGGCGGGCGGTTCCGAGTTGCGTCCCGGTGCGCAGCCGGGAGGCTGGGGGTATGAACCTGGACCTTCCCGCCCTCGCCGACGAGCACCTGGCCGCCGCCCGCACCGACCCGCACGGGCGCAGCGCCCGCCTGGTGCTGCACGACGGCGTGCTGCGGCAGACCGTGATCGCGCTGACGGCCGGCACGTCCCTGGACGAGCACAACGCTCCCCCGGCGGCGAGCCTCCAGGTGCTGAGCGGACGGGTCCGGCTGACCACCCACGGCTGGGAGGACGAACTGGCCGCGGGCGTGCTGCGGATGATCCCCAAGGAGCGGCACGGCCTGACCGCGGTGAACGACTCCGTGGTGCTCCTGACCGCCGTCAACGACTGACGGCCGCCGGCGGCCGCCGCGGCGGGCCCGGGGCGCCTGGGCCGGACCGGTCTCCGAGGGCGCGCCGGGACGGCCCCTCTCAGAGGGCGGGGCGCAGCGGGCCGGCGGCGGCGGGGCGGGCCGGGACGGTGCCGAGGGCGCTGCCGCGCAGCCACTCGGCCCAGCCGAGGTTCCAGTCGCCGTAGCCGTTGCCGAACGGGGCCATCGGCTCCCCGTACCCGTGGACGACCCGGACGAGGTCGCCCTCGCGGACCGTGCGGAAGAACCAGCGGGCCGCCTCGGTGGACATGCCCGTGCAGCCGTGGCTCACGTCGGCGCTGCCCTGCGCGTCGAGCGACCAGGGGGCGGCGTGGAGGTACTCGCCGCTCCAGGTCACCCGGGTGGCCCAGCGGACCTTGAGGTCGTAGAACTCGCGGCTGCCGCGGGCGATGCCGATGGAGTCGCCGCGCATCCGGACCAGGCGCTCCTTGCCGAGGACGACCTTGGTGCCGACCCGGGTGCGGAAGCCGGGCTTGCCGGTGGTGACCGGGATGACCCGCAGCAGCCGGCCGTCGCGGTACACCCGCATCTCGTGGGCGGCGACGTCGGTGACGGCCTCGACCCTGGCCCCGGTGGAGAAGACGAGGGGCCGTGAGCGGCCGCCGTGGAGGCGGTCGGTGACGCGGATCCCGTCGAGCCCGGAGCGGACCCTGACGGTGGCGCGGGCGGGCCAGTAGGTGCGCGGCCGGTAGTGCAGGGTGTCGGCGTCCACCCAGTGCCAGGCGCCCTCGACGCGGGGCTCGCTGCGCACCTCCAGGGCGCGTTCGACGATCCGGCGGGCGGCCGGCTCGTGGGCCGGGACGGGGTGGCTGAGCTCCGCCGTGACCGGCCGGCCCACCCCGTACGTGCGGGGCGCGTCGCCGCCGGGGCCGAAGACGACGGTGAGGCGCTCCCCGGCGGGGGCCTTCGGGGTGCGGACGGCGAGCCGGACGACCCGGCGGCGGGGGCCGTCCGGGGCGGCCTCCTCCACGACGAGCCGGGCGGTGTACGTGCCCCCGGCGGGCAGCCCGGTCGCGCTGGTCCAGCGGGTGCCGCCGGCGTCGGCCCGGCCGGCGATCCGCCGCCCCCGGCGGTCGGTGACGGTCACGTCGGTGAGCCGCCCGGGGCCGCGCAGGGTCAGGTCGAGGGGGTGGGCGGCGGCGGGCAGGGTGACGGTGGCGGGGGCGTCCAGGAGCACGGTGGTGCGGGGCGCCGGGCAGAGGCCGTCGGCCCCGGGGCAGGCGCCGACCGTGACGACGGCGGGCTCCGGGGCGGCCGCGGGCCGCGCGCGTCCCGCGGCGGGGTCCTGCGCGACGGCGGTGGTGACGAGGGCGGCCCCGACGGCGAGGGAGAGCGCCCCCCACCCCTGTACGTATCGGCGTGACGGCACGTCGGACACCCTCCCCTTTCGTCGCTGAGCGGGCGGAAGGCCGGCGAGCGGGCACCGGCCCGATCATCAGAACCGACGGGAGGAGAAAAAGATGATCAAGGGGGTGGGCGTGGCGGGCGAGAGGCCCGGGAGACGACTCGAATGGGTCAGCGGGGCGGTTCCGGCAGCTCCTCGCCGGTCTCCAGGAGCGACTTCAGGCTGGAGACGATGGCGGGCCAGCCCTCCTCGATGAGCCCGCGCACGACGCCGTCCGGTTCCAGGCCGTCGTGGGTGACGGTCAGCCTGACCATGTCGCCGGCGGGTTCGACCGCGAAGGTGACGGTCGACCTGCGCTCGCGGGAGAGGAGGCCGTACGCCTCGTCGTCCAGGCCCACCGCCTCCGCCCATTCGGGGGTGAAGGCGTGCCAGGTGTAGGCGAGCCGGCGGCCCGGGACCGCCTCGACGACGACCTGTTCGGGGTCGGCGGTGCGGCGGCCGCCCTCGTCCCAGACCATCGGCGCGCCCGGAATCCACTCCGTCTCGAAGGAGACGCCCCAGTACCGCCGGGTGAGTTCCGGCTCGGTGAGCGCCTTCCAGAGGTCGTCGGGGGTGGTCCTGATGTAGCTGGTGTAGACGTACGGGTCGGTGTCCATGGCGCTGCTCGTTCCTCCCGGTACCCCGGTCGTCGCCCCCGCCGTGTCGTGGTCATCCAGCCTAGGCAGGCGCCGGGGCCGCTGCCAGGCCGGCGCCGCCGTGCGGGCCGGCGCGGGGGAACCGTGCGGCGGCTCCCGCACCCGTTGAATAGGTGCGGAGGAAACTATTCAACGGACTGCTAGCGTGTCCGGATGTCCCTCAAGCACGCCGTCCTCGCAGCTCTCCTGGAGGGCGAGGCATCCGGATACGACCTCGCCAAGATCTTCGACGTGTCCGTCGCCAATTTCTGGGCCGCGACCCCGCAGCAGCTCTACCGCGAGCTCGACCGCCTCTCGGAGGCCGGCCTGATCACCGCCCGGGTCGTCGAGCAGGAACGGCGCCCGAACAAGCGGATGTTCAGCCTCACCCCGGAGGGACGCCGGGACCTCGACTCCTTCACCTCGGTGGCGCCCCGGCCGACCGCGGTGCGCGACGAGCTGATGGTGCAGGTGCAGGCGTGCGACGGTGGCGACACCGAGGCCGTGCGGGGCTTCGTGGCGCGGCGCATGGAGGTCTCGCGGGAGAAGCTCGCGCGCTACGAGCGGCTGCGGGAGTGGCTGCTCGGCGAGCGGGACGAGGAGACGTACCTGCGCGAGGCGGAGCGCGTCGGCCCCTATCTGACGCTGCTGCGCGGGCGGTTGCTGGAGGAGGAGAACCTCCGCTGGGGCGAGCGGGTGCTCGCGGTCCTGGACGCGCGGATCGCCGCGGGAAAGGGCGGCCCCGGGGTGACGTCCGCCCCTACCCTGCGGTAGAACTCTCGGGTAGCCGCAGCGAAGGGTGGATCCCATGAACATCGGTGACCTCGTCGAGGACTTCACCCTTCCGGACGAGACCGGCACTCCGCGCTCCCTCTCCGGGCTGCTCGCGGAGGGGCCGGTCGTCCTCTTCTTCTACCCGGCGGCGATGACGCCGGGCTGCACCGCCGAGGCCTGCCACTTCCGCGACCTGGCCGCCGAGTTCCGCGCGGCGGGCGCGCTGCCCGTGGGGGTGAGCGGCGATGTCGTGGAGAAGCAGCGGGAGTTCACCGAGCGGCACTCGCTCGGCTATCCGCTGCTCTCCGACCCCGAGGGCGCCGTGCGGGAGCGCTTCGGCGTGCGGCGCGGCTTCTCGCTGGCGCCGACCAAGCGGGTCACCTTCGTGATCGGGCAGGACCGGCGGGTGAAGGAGGTCGTCCGCAGCGAGCTGCGGATGAGCGCCCACGCGGACCGCGCGCTGGCGGCGCTGGCGGCCCTGCGGACCGCCTGACGGCCCGCGCCGCGTCAGCCGCCGAGGAGCCTGGCCTTCGCCGCGCTGAACTCCTCGGGGGTGAGGACCCCCTGCTGGGCGAGTTCGCCGAGCCGGGCCAGCTGTTCCGTGAGCCCGCCGGGGTCCGGCCCGCCGGGCGGGGGCGCCGGTACGGCCTGCGAGGGCGGGGGCGCGGCGGCGGGCGGTACCTGCTGCTGGGCCTGCTGCTGGTACTGGAGGTCGGCGATGGCCTGTTCCTGGTCCTGCTCGCGGCGGGAGGCCCGGGCCGCGCTGCGGCCGGCGGCGTACGCGGCTCCGCCGACGAGGGCGCCGCGCAGCAGCGGGGCTCCGGCGGGCCGGATCACCGGCCGGGCGAGGGGACGACGGCGCATGAACATGCCGTCAGCTCCTTTCCGCGGCCGCGGCGACCGCCTTCTCGTAGGCGGCCCGCGCCTGTTCGACGTGCTCGTCCGGGATCCGCACGGCGGCGGCCACCCGGCCGCCCGCCTCCCGGATCGCCTCGGCCGCCCGGGCGGCCCAGCTGTGCTCGACGAGCAGCATCAGCGCGCAGGAGCCCGGTTCGAGGGTGGCGGCCGCCTCGGCCGCGTCCTCGGGTCCGAGCAGGTTCGCCTCGGGGCCGATCTCGGCCGTGGCCTCGTCGTACTCCTCGTACTCGACGAGCTCGGAGGTGGAGACCTCCCCCGTCGGCGACTTGACGACCACGAGCGAGTCGATGAGCCGGACCTGTCCTGCCCTGCGCAGCTCCGCGAGGGCGGCGACGGCCGACACCTTCACACGCTCGCCCGGAAAGACGAGCACCATGCATTCCACCGGTCCCATGACCGCCATCCGAACACGGGGGCGTCCGATCCGCATCCGGACCGGGTCCGCGCGGCCCCGACGTGCGAGCGCGGGCCGGCCGGGTGAGACTCGCTCCAACGCGCGGCCTCCCGGCCGCGAGGGAACGGAGTGCGCAGGAATGGACGACTACCCCCTCCTGAACGTCTTCTGGACGATGCTGTGGTTCTTCCTCTGGATCATGTGGCTCTTCCTGCTCTTCAAGGTCATCACGGACATCTTCCGGGACCACGAGCTGAGCGGGTGGGGCAAGGCGGGCTG
This sequence comes from Streptomyces sp. NPDC035033, assembly GCF_040636735.1. Taxonomy (NCBI): domain Bacteria; kingdom Bacillati; phylum Actinomycetota; class Actinomycetes; order Kitasatosporales; family Streptomycetaceae; genus Streptomyces; species Streptomyces sp. NPDC035033. The sequence continues at coordinate 63,937 of NZ_JBEZUZ010000036.1, forward strand.
GCTGATCTTCTGCATCCTGCTCCCCTATCTCGGCGTGCTGGTCTACGTGATCGCGCGCGGAAAGAGCATGGGGGAGCGTGACGTCAAGCAGGCGAAGGAGGCGGAGGAGCGCTTCCAGGACTACATCCGCAAGACGGCCGGCGCGCAGGGCGCCGGAGGCGGCGCCCCGAGCGCCACGGAGGAGCTGGCGCGGCTCGCGGAGCTGAGGGACCGGGGCGCGATCTCCGACGCGGAGTTCCAGCAGGCGAAGACCAAGGTCCTCGCCTGACCCCTTCCCTCCGCTCGGTCCTCCGATCACCCCTCTGATCGCCCCCGCCCCCTGGCGGCCCCCGGTGTCCCGGGCTCGCACCCTTAATGCGAGTCCGGGATACCGCTTTGATACGGTCGTGCCGTGAGGCTGACCAAGTTCACCGACCTGGCCCTGCGCGCCGTGATGCGCCTGGCGGTCACCGACGACGAGGAGCCCGTCACCACGCGCGCGGTGGCGGAGGAGATGGCGGTGCCGCACGCCCACATGGCGAAGGTGGTCACCCGGCTCCAGCACCTCGGCGTGGTGGAGGCCCGCCGCGGGCGCGGGGGCGGGCTCGCCCTGACGGAGTTCGGCCGGCGCTCCTCGGTGGGCTGGCTGACCAGGACGCTGGAGGGCGAGGAGGAGGTGGTGGGCTGCGAGGCCGATCCGCCGTGTCCGCTGCGGGCGGCCTGCCGGCTGCGCGGCGCGCTGCGGGAGGCCCAGGACGCCTTCTACCGCACGCTCGACCCGCTGACGGTCGCCGATCTCGTGCGGTCGCCGACCGGTCCGGTGCTGCTCTCCCTCACCCCGCGCCCGCCGTCCTGACCCCGACCCGGCCTCGCCCCGGTCCCGTCCGCGCACCCCGGGCGGCTTGTGCCGCCCGGGGTTTCCCCGGACGTTAAACACGTAGATCATCTACCAGATTGAGGTTCCGATGCTGTCCGAACAGGCCGTTCCCGTCGTCCGCGCCACCCTGCCCGCCGTCGGCGGAGCACTCGACCGGATCACCGAGCGCTTCTACGGCCGGCTCTTCGCCGCTCATCCCGAGCTGCTGCGCGACCTGTTCAACCGGGGCAACCAGGCCAGCGGCGACCAGCGCAAGGCGCTCGCCGGTTCCATAGCCGCCTTCGCCGTCGCCCTCCTGGAGCACCCGGACACCCGCCCCGACACGCTGCTCTCCCGCATCGCCCACAAGCACGCCTCGCTCGGCGTCACGGCGGACCAGTACAAGATCGTGCACGAGCACCTCTTCGCCGCGATCGCCGAGGTGCTCGGCGAGGCCGTCACCCCCGAGGTCGCCCGGGCCTGGGACGAGGTCTACTGGCTGATGGCGAACGCGCTCATCGCCCTGGAGGGCCGCCTCTACCAGGAGGCCGGCGTCGCGGACGGCGAGGTCTGGCGCCGGGTGCGGATCTCCGAGCGACGCGAGGAGACCCCCGACACCGTCTCCTTCGCGCTCACCGGGGCGGACGGCTCCCCGCTGCCGGCCTTCCGGCCCGGCCAGTACGTGAGCGTGCGCGTGGCACTGCCGGACGGCGCCCACCAGATCCGCCAGTACAGCCTCTCCTCCGCACCGGGCCGCCCCGCCTGGCGGATCACGGTGAAGCGGGTCGACGGCGACCCGGCGGGCGAGGTCTCGAACCGGCTGCACGCGCACGCGGCGGCCGGGGACGTCCTGGAGGTCTCCGTGCCCTTCGGCGACCTGGTGCTGCCCGAGGGCGACGGCCCCCTGCTGCTCGCCTCCGCCGGCATCGGCAGCACCCCGATGCTCGCCATGCTCGACCACCTGGCCGCCACGGGCGCGCGGCGCCAGGTCGTCGTCGTGCACGCCGACCGCTCCCCCGAGGCGCACGCCCACGCCGAGGAGCTGCGCGAGCTGGTCGGCAGGCTGCCCGGGGGCAGTCTGCACCTCTGGTACGAGGAGCCGGGCGCGTCCGGCGCCCGCGAGGGCCGCGCCGACGTGACCGCCCTGGAACTGCCGGCCGGCGTCAGCGCCTACCTCTGCGGGCCGCTCCCCTTCCTGCGGGCGGTCCGGGGCGACCTCGTCGCCTCCGGCGTCGCCGCGGCCGACGTCCACTACGAGGTCTTCGGCCCGGACCTCTGGCTGGGCGCCCCGGCCTGACCGCGCGCCACCCCGCCGGACCCCGGGCCCGGAAGACCGCTCCGGGCCCGGGGTCCGGCCATGATCCTTCGATCCCCAAGCGCCATGGCGTTCCCGCTGCGGATCCTGCATAGTGTGGGCGCGGATCGGCCTCGTCATCCATGGGCCGACAGGAAACGGACGGAAACGATGGGATCGTACGGAGCGGGCGGCACCCACCTGGACGCGAGGCGGCCGGTACGGGCGATCGCCCTCGACATCGGCAGCTCACGGACCCGGGCGTGGGCCCCGGGGGCGGGCGTCTTCGCGGACGTGCCGAGCACGGCGGTCCGGCGCGGCCGGGTGTCGGACGACTCCGCCCAACTGCTGCTCCTCAAGCGGCTGGCCGCCGCCGCCCCGGGCGGCGACGGTCACGACACCGTCGTGATGCTGACCCATCCGGTGCTCGCCGCCCCGGCGGAGCGCGAGGCGGCCCGCCGGGTGGTCGCCGGGCTCGGCCCGGTCCGGGTGATCGCCGTCGACAGCGCCCGGGCCGCCGCGGCCTACGCGGCACCGCCCGGCGGCGGTCCCCTGCTCGTGGTGGACCTCGGCGCCCGGCTGACCGAGGTCACCCTCGTCGTGGACGGACAGGTGCAGGACGCGCGGCTCGCCGAGATCGGCGTGGACGACGGCAGGAGGCCAACCCGGCGCTGAAGAAGCCCGAGGTCCGCCAGGCCATCGCGCACGCCGTCGACCGCGAGAACATCGTCAAGACCCAGCTGCCCG